>NZ_CP133265.1:4073125-4375312 GCF_030915505.1 Neobacillus sp. OS1-2 | reverse complement strand
TCCTTTACTTTCCGCGGATCTTTACCTGTTACATCCATAATCCGGTCCAAACGATATCTGAGGGTGTTCCGGTGGATAAATAATTTTCCTGTAATCGTATGGATGTCACCATTTTCCTCGACATATGCGAGGAGAGTTTCTACCAATTCCCCTTTTTTATCAACCTTTTTTAATTGGTGGTAATAGTCGGCTAACTCCCCGCCCATGCCCAGTTTATTTGCCTTAGCAAGAAAGACAGGAATTTTATATTCTTCAAAAAAATAAATCATTTTCTGTGGATCAAGCCTACGTCCGACGGCGGAAGTCAAGATGGCTTCTTGATAAGAATCGGCTAATCCCTTCAGTGTTGGATGATAGCTGCCAACACTAATTTTACTGCGTCCACCTTCTTTTGTTTCCAAAAACCCAACTACATGTTCCAATTCCCTTTGGATATTCGCTGAATTCTTCTCATTTACTTTTTTAAGTAAAACAAGATAATCAGGCTGCATTATATATAAGTCTTCCTTCTGAAGCCGATCGCGGATAGCTTTGAAAATGGCGGGCCGGTCTTCTACTGTCACAATGATGGCTATCCGAGGAATGTCTAAATCAATCCCCAATCGTTTCACTCTTTCAAAATAATGAGCATCGAGATTTTCAGGGTCATGCAACAGCTGGCTGATGAGTTCCTCCTTCAACCTTTCATCCCACTGCATTTCATCGAGTAAGACCGCTTGCTGTAAAATCATTTCCGCTGCCATTTTTACGAGCTCCCCATAGCTTCGAATCTCTTCAGGAACGCCAGTAATTCCAATTACTCCCACGATTTGATCATGAAACTTAATGGGAAGATTGATCCCAGCCTTAACACCGTGGAGTTTTTCCGCTTCGCTACTCTCGATTTCAAATCCAGATTGATTCTCAATAACCCTTATTGCCCCTTCATGAATAGAATCAATCCGGGTTTTGTCACCGGAGCCAATAATGACCCCCTTATCATTCATCACATTTATATTTCGATTTATGATCTTCATTGTTCTATTAACGATTTCCTGGGCCAAGGTCTGATCTAAAAATTTCATCACATCCTCCTTGCTTCCGTTCTCATTTATAAACAACTACTTCCTCATTATAACATCCATTCCCATTTGATAGACTCCATTCGAATCTTACTAGAAAAAGATGAAATCAAAATGATTTCACCTTAATAAGTAAAGTAGTGATAAGATTGGAAAAACGCTCATACGGTTGGTTCATTCCCCGAATTCTTCCTGAATAGGTGAACGATGAATGTTCCCATAAACACTGCGATTAAAATACTGAATAATACCACTTCATCCATATGGAACCCGAAAGCTGCGATGATCATTTTTACACCAATCACGCCAATTAGTAAAAACGCGGTGGTTTCAAATTCAGGTACTTTTTCAATCAAGGTCAAGAATAATTGGGCAACACCGCGCATCATTAAGATGCCCAGCACGCCTCCAATGAATAAAACCCATACCTGATTAGAGACGCCAAATGCCGCAATCACGCTATCAAAGCTAAAGGCGATGTCCATTAGTTCCACGGTTAATACCGTTCGCCAGAATCCCATTCTCTTATTTTGAACATCCTCGTCTTCATCCTTTTTTTGAAAAAAGTTTTGAAAGACGATCCACAAAAGATAATGTCCACAGACAATTTTAATCCAAGGAATGTTTATGAGTGAAACCCCTAAACCAATGGCCACAATGCGGAAAAAATAGGCGCCAAAAATCCCATAGAATAGAGCTTTCTTTCGTTGCTCTGTTGGCAAATGTTTGACCATAACAGCCAGGACAAGGGCGTTATCGGCAGATAACAATCCCTCAAGAATAATAAGGGTACCAATAACTCCCCAGCTGGCTGGATTTGTTACGACATTTTCAAGTGTTTCCAGCGAAAAAAATGTACTATAACTATTTATGATTTGTTGTGAGAGCTCCATCTACTTTTTCCCCTTTCAATTCAAAGCCATTAGTTAGTACCTATACAATTATAGAGCCTGTACCGATATAGTCTAAATGTATGTGAGACTCACAAATATATGAACCCTGAAGAGTGTGAAAAATAAAAAACACACCATTTTTCAAGTGAAAAATCGTGTGTTCTCTTATAGAGTTGCTATCATTTTCATGTAAAGTATTCCAATTTTGCATGAGGGAAAAATTTTTCCATATAGGAATAAAGATGGCTCTTAATATCTTCTTCTTCCTCTTTTTGATAAATATACTTCCCTATTCCGTATTTTCCCCATTTATATCTCCGGGCAGTTTCATCCAATTCTAGTTTCGTCATCGGATAATTCTTTTCAATTACCCGCTTAGCTGGTTTCGTAAACCGATGTTGAATAAATTCAAAAGTGATATCATCGCGAGCATCCTGAGGTAATTCTTCATTGAGCCGTTCAAATAAATGATAGTAGCCTTCCTCCCAGCCTTCATGGAGGTAAATTGGGGCAACAATGAACCCTAGCGGATAACCGGCTCTTGCAACTTTTCCTGCTGCTTCAATACGTTTTGCTAGTGGCGAGGTACCAGGTTCGAAATTTTTTATCACATAATCGGCATTAACGCTAAAGCGAAATCTTGTTTTTCCATTATGCTTGGCATCGAGTAGGTGATCCACATAATGAAACTTGGTAACAAAACGGAGCTTCCCTAACTCTGATTTCCCGAAATGTTCAATTGCCCTTTTCAACGTATGGGTTAGATGATCAAGTCCGACAATATCGGATGTACAGGATGCCTCAAATCGAGTCATTTCAGGTGCTCTTTCTTCCATATACTTGTCGGCAGCCTCTAAAATCTCCTCCACATTGACGTATGTACGAATATAGGGCTTTGATCCCATCGTTGTTTGTAAATAACAATAATGACAATGCCCCATACAGCCCGTCGCAAACGGAATCGCATATTCCGCGGAAGGCTTTGATGTATCAAACTTAAGGGTTTTTCTTATACCCACTACTAACGTTGATTTAGCAATTCTGTACCTTTGAAAATCTGTATCGCCAGGAAGGTTCCGTACCTGATTATGTGAGGTGGTATAACGAATTTCCACATCCATTTTTTCAAATTTTTCTTTCAGTTCCTTCCCTAGCGGATACTCTAATGCGGCTGGTTCAAAGTAAACAAGCTGCGGCATAAATGGTTTGTTCATATGATGATCCCCATTCTATACATTTCCAAAATACTGTTCATATACCTGCAAAGCATCAGCCTCATTCTGGTAGACTGCCATATCATTCGTTAATGGGTAATAGGTTTCGTAGAGAAAAATAGCCAATTCATTAGGATGATCCGGATGATTGACAACTGCAGCAGCCTGTACATTCGCTACATCCTGTGTATGAGGATTACGATAAAAAACGTAGACAATGTCACCCGGATTGTAAGAGTGATCATTCTGAGTAATTTCCACAACCAGCACCGTCCATTCAATAGTAGTTTAACGAAAAAAACGCCGCTAATGGGCGTAATATCTTTTCTTATGAAGAAGGCTTGTCAGACAAATTTGTAAGCCCCTCCGCATTAGGATCTGGCTGTCCGTAGCCTGTCACCTTTCCTGCATGCTCCTCATGGTACTTCGAGCCAGAACCCGGTTGGTTGCCTGATGACCCTCTATTTTTCTCACCATTTGCACGTTTCTGAGTTGACATTAAAACACCTCCTATATGGATTAGGATTCGTTACATTCCAGTTCTTATTCGAGAATAATAAAAATTTACAATTTCCAATTTCTTATTGATATGAAGGTATTTTATTCATTTCCTGGTTAAGAATAGGTAATGACCTTAATTACAGGAGTGAAGAAAAAATGATACAATTACAAACGGAAATTGAAGGGAAAAGAGCATATTTTGGAGCAGTTCGTGAAATATTACATTCTTTAGGGTGTAGTTTTTGCAGTAATTTTGAGTATGACCAAGGTAAATTCGACGCATTATTATACCGTGACGGTGGAGAGTCTATTTATCTAAGAGTCCCTATTTATGTCGTAGATGGGGCACTAGATCATTCTAATACCTTGGTTGAGTTTGGAACTCCTTTTGTTATCAAGCATGTCGTGAATATTGGATTAGATCATGATGAAAATTCCTTCATGACTGCTACGACTGGACTTGATCAATTTCAAGCACCACTGGATAAAGACGGCTACATTTATGATAAAAGCAGATGGGAGAAAGCTGGTAAAGAAGCGATCCACCAAGTGTACAGTTCGATCAATGGATTATTAGTTTCCTAGGGACCTATTGGGAAGTAAACATTGAAAAGCACCTAGTGATAGGTGCTTTTCAATGTTTATTTCCATCCCTAACTCCCTTTATTTACTGTGTTTCGTCAATTTATCACGATCAACTGCCTCTGGTGGTTCCTCCATCCAGCCTTGGGCAATCATAATGTTAGCCCCATCCTCAACATAATGAGAAATATCCACTAAGAACCGAGCATACATTGCACCTAAATCGCGCCTTCCATTTAATGATGCAGCATTTCCGTATGATCTTATTTTCATTGAAAACATATCAATTTTATGCCAAAGCATCAATTTGTCTGAAAATGGGGCAAATGTACTGGTGCTGACCAAATGATCTAAAAAGGTTGGTGAAGGTAAGTTGTCATTATGTAATTTTTCTGAACAGGCATCAATATGTTTGTTTGTAAGTTCCTTCCCTCTTATAAGAAACTTTTGCACCTGATCTCCTTTGGCCACTTGAGAAA
Organism: Neobacillus sp. OS1-2; assembly: GCF_030915505.1. GTDB lineage: Bacteria > Bacillota > Bacilli > Bacillales > Cytobacillaceae > Neobacillus. Next base: position 4,370,582 of record NZ_CP133265.1, on the reverse strand, counting down.
AACCTACCAGTAATGCTTTACTAGTTACATTATTTTCAATATTATCATATAGATGGGCTATCTCCAGTGCATGGAGAGGGCGAACATTCCCTAAAAAGCCATTTAAATAATTTTGTTTTTTAACAAAATCAGTCTTTTGAGGAACGGGAATAACGGGAGGCTTTACTAAGAACCCTTTTGACTCCAGTACCAAGTTAACCTCTGTTATCAATTTGATCGTGGCATCAAGGGTTTCGATAAAAAATTCTCTAATATCATCTCGAACCATTAAAGGAATCGCAATGGAATAAATACTCATCCCTGCTTTCCCTGTATATTTTAAATAATGAAGATAGAATTCATCAGAAAATAACCTCGGTGCACCTAAGTTTACATCTTCTTTGGAAAAACCAACTGGAATGGGAAAGTTGGTTTTCTGAAAGATAACCATTATCTTTTCCAAAATGGTGTCACATAGACGCAAAGCATTTTCAAGCACTTTTTTTATTTCTTCATCTTCCACATGTTTTAGGTAATAGGTAAGGACCTTTTCTCCCATGGTATTCCCCATATAAGTGGCCCAAAGTTTCCCCATTTCGGCCGATGTCAACAATTCATTAGTAGGAGAAGTTATTCTCGAATGAATCTTAATCGGTTTAATTGATTTCATCGCATATGCCCCTTCACCATCATTTTTCTTTAGTTTACACTGAAGTGGGACATTATATTTCAAAAAAAATAAACGCTGTATTTTGGAGGAACATCTTCTTTATATTATTTCAAATAAAAAGACGAGCCATCAATGATGTCTACATCATCCCTCGTTTTAATCTCTTCCATTAGTTGAAACAGGGCTTCGTCTTTTCTCTTGGCCTCAATCATGCAATCAATCTGCGGGAGGCTGCCCTTGATTTCTTTTAGAAATTGAAAAAACATTTCCATGTCCACAAAATCTGCATGGTGGCGGAAAGTCTGTTGGCTTTTTGGACTGGAGATATGCATTTTTAATGGAAGGGATGCATTCCTCCATGTTTGGACGACACGAGCCCAATGGTCTTCCCAATGGTCATTTCGATGATGTGCCAAGTGATGATGATAATCGAACACAAGCGGAATATCCAATTTTTCACACAAGTAAAGTGTATCTTCAAGGGTGAACGACGTATCATCATTTTCTAGCATGATCATTTTTTGAATCGACCTGGGCACAACCATCCAATTATCGATAAATCGTTCAAGTGACGTTTCGGTTTCTTTATAATTGCCCCCCACATGCATCACACAACGGTTGGTGGGATCAATCCCCATTCCCTTTAATAATAAATAATGCATTTTCAACGTTTGAATTGAGTTTTTTAAAACATCTTTCTTCATAGAATTGATAAGAACAAAGTGATCAGGATGGAAATCGATTCGTATGTCATGTTCTTTGGCAAAATCGCCAACCTCACGCAGTTGATTCTGCAATGGCTTTACATAATTCCAATCAAGGAGTTCCTCATGGTTGGCTAGTGGAATAAGACGTGAAGTTAACCGATAGAAATGAATCTCGGACGCAGCATTATGCTTTAAAATTCTAAGTGTATGGTGTAAATTTGACTGCGAAATCCGTTCCAGTTTCCGAATCGCTGCTGCGCGATCATCAATTTTCTGGAATTGGGTAAAGGTCATCGTTTGCGAGGGTGAAGCGTTTTTTAATTCCATGCTCATAGCTACATATCCTAAACGTACGAGGGTCATTTATTTACCTCAATCCTTTGCCTTTTCGTCACCATTCCACCTCACCGCCGGATAGACGTTTGACTCCCCGGATGGAGGCTATGTCATCAATAAGCTGCAACATCGCCAGGTTCTTCTTCTTCGCTTCAATCATAATGTCAAAGTCTTGATTAAGCTCCTTTGCCATTTTTAAAAAAGGGTGGATGAATTCAAATGAGACAAAATCGGCATGGGAACGATAGGCTTGATCTGATTTTGGTGAAGAAATATGAACCTTTGGTATCGTATTCCATGTGTTAAAGATCCGTTGTAAAAAAAGCGTAAGGTCAATTTCCCCTTGATTCGCCATATAGTGGTGATAATCAAGAATCATGGGGACCTTTTCTTTTTCACAAGTATTCAAGGTTTCTTTGACATCATAGGTTTTATCATCATTTTCCAGCGTCATCTGCTTCTTTACCTCATGGGGTAATTGTTTTAGATTTTGATGAAAACGGGCTAATGAAGTTTCCTTGTCACCGTAAGCACCGCCGATATGTATATTGATAATCCCTCTTTCTAGTGCATTCATTGCTTCAAGCATTTTATAGTGGAATTCCATATCCTTTACAGCATTCATCGTCACTTCCGCGCGAGGACTTGTGAACAGTGTAAATTGATTCGGATGAAAGCTTGGGCGGAGTTGAAATTGTTGGATCAATTGTCCCAGTTCCTCCCATTCTGTTTTGAAAGGAGTAACAAAATCCCACATGACTTCTGGATGGGTAGCTAAGGGAACTAGTGAGCTAGAAAATCGATATAATTTGATTTCGTGTGCGATATTATAGTGCAAGATTCTTTTTGTATGCTGTAAATTTTTGCTCGTTACTGCTTTGAGCTTTTCCATTCGCTCGTGTTTAGGAAGGGCCGAATACCGAGCAAAGGTTAACGCTTTTGATGGACTAGCATCCCATAAACCTAGTGCATTCGCCACATAGCCAAAACGAATTCTCATCATTGGTCCCCTTAGAAATGGTTTTCATTACTAACGATAAAGAGAATGAAATGTTCCTATTAAGTTCTGTCAAATGCTTTTGGCGGTGATTCCATCCACCCTTTTTCAATTAAAATATTTGCCCCATCATCAACGAATAAGCCAATGTTTACAAGAGTTCTTCCGTATAACATGGCTAAGTCTCTTCTACCGTTAACCGCCAATGAGTTTCCAAACGATCTAATCTTCATTGAGAACATGTCCACTTTATGAAATAACATGATTTTATCCGAAAAAGGTGGATAGGTGGACGGGGTAACTAAATGGTCAATATATGACGGAGTTTGCAAGTTTTCGGTGTGAAGTTTTTCCATGTACTGCTTTACCGATTTATCCGTCATGTCCAACCCCCGTTTAAACAAGGCTTTAATCTTTTCATCTTTCACAGTCTGGTAAAATCCTAATAATAACGCCTTACTTGTTGCATTGTTCTCAATGTTATCATACAGGTGGGTAATTTCTAATGCATGTAATGGTCTGACATCTCCTACAAACCCATTTAAATAATTTTGCTTTTGAATAAAGTCGCTTCCATTCGGTGTAGGGATCATCGGTGGTTTTGCGATTAATTTCTTTTCAAATAAAACATTATTAATTTGCCCTAAAAAGAGGGACGTGCATTGATTGCAATAAACAAAAAATTCCCTAAGATCTTCCCGCATGCCTAATGGAACCGCCACAGCGTAAAGACTTAGTCCGGCCTTCGCCGCATATTTTAAATAATGCACATAGAAAGCATCTTCATATAAACGCGGGGCACCAAGATTGACATCCTCTTTCGTAAAACCTATTGGTATCGGGAAATCATCTTTCTGAAAAAATCCTTCAATCCTCTTGTTGAAGTCCTGTGATAAGGCTAAACCATTTTCCAACAACGTCCGAATATAGGGATCCTCGCAATGTTGAAGATAATAACTTAGTATCTGACTGGACATACTGTTTCCCACGTATGTAGCCCAAAGTTTAGCCATTTCAACAGATGTTAACGGTAGAGACTCATCTAATTCTTTCGTACTTAAATGAATGGGCTTCATTATATCCATTGGATTGATTATATCCATAAGTGATCCCCCTTTTCTCATAATTAAGACTATGTTTTCCAATCGAATATTCTTATATCCATCAATATTGGTCGCATCTTTCCCTCTCAGTTTTCCTTCTCCCAGATCTTTTTTTGCATGATCACTGCAATGAGTCCAATAATCACAGCTACTAATAAACTAACAAATAGACCCATGCGAATATTTTTTTCCATTAATGTTCCGCTAACAGCAGCAAGAATAAGGGCTAATCCTAAAAATGCTAACAATTTTCCGCCTAGTTTAATTTCCAATATATGCAGAGCAGAAATAATAATAAAGGACCAATTGAAAAGAATTAATATGCCTGCTGCGGTCGTAATGTACTCATAGATCTTTCCTGGCAGCAACAAGGCGGTGACAATGGAGGCAATTAATCCAATGGTCGCTAGGCTTAAGGATGGAAGTGGGAGTTCTTTAAACTTTTTTAATTTTTTAGAAAACAAGGACGGGGCATCACCACCTTCTGCAAGAGTCACAAGAAGTGTCGTTACCCCAAACAAGGAAGCGGTCATAGTTGAAAACCCGGCTAATATGATGGCAGCATTAAATACGTGTGGAAAAAAAGCAAAATGATAGTTATCCAATGCGGTAACAAAGGGGCTTTCCTTTTCCGTAAATGCCCCATGTGCAGCCATGTAGACGGCAAGTCCGATTGAAATCACATATATGATGACTAAGACAATCAACATGATAATACCAGCTTTAGGCGCATCCTCTTTCTTTTTTAATCTCATAGCCATAAGTCCAATGACTTCAATTCCACCATATGCATAAAAGGCATAGATTAAGGAGGACCAAAACCCTTTGTAGCCCCCTGGGAATAATTCTTTTGTTGAATGGGGAAAACCGGGGTGTTTCACATCACCATGGATCCATCCAAATACGGCAGCTCCTGCCATAATAATAAACATAACGATGGCAGCTGTTTTAATGATCGCTAATACGTTTTCTACTTTATCAAACCCTTTATTTCCCGTAATAACCACTAAAATAGATAGAATGGCATACCCCGTGGCAAAAAGCCAGAGAGGAACATTCGGAAACCAAAATCTTGACAGAATGGAAAGTGCCGTCAGCTGACTACCCATAATCAGGATATTGGAGCACCAATAATTCCAACCGCAGCTAAATCCAGCCCAACGTCCATAGGCTTTGTTTGCATAGTAGCAGAATGAACCATCTTGAGGATCCTCAGCCGTCATTTTAGCTAATAGATTATAGACAACGTACGTCCCCAAAGCAGCCAATATAAAAGAAAAGACAACAGACGGACCGGTTACTTCTATCCCAATTGTCGAACCAAGAAAAAAACCTGTTCCAATCGTACAGCCGATCCCGATTAAGGATAACTGCCACCAACTTAAATTTCCTTCCTCACCACCCTTGCTCTTCCCGCCAGCCTTCGGGATAAAAAAATCCATGTGAAACTCCTCCTATGTAGTAATCCTGAAAGATATACTTTTCAGCATGTACTCTCCCTTTCCATCATTCCTTCCATATTATGAGCACCAACAGAGAGTTGGATTCCATGAAAAAATAGACAAAAGGTGGAAGAATAACACTAAATAATACTGGTTAGGGCAAAACTTTTTCCTGCTCAATTACAACATCAATATATCCAAAATGCCAAATGAACAAAGCCCCGTCTACATGATTTAAATTCTTAATTAGTTTAGATTACAAAAAGGACGAACATAAAGTTCATCCTTTTTGTAATCTAACAATCACCTTGTTTGTTAAGATGCAATGGCGGTGGAACCAACCAGCCTTTTTCCTTATTTAAACGAAGGACCTTTAAACCAAGGGCTGCTTTTTGCATATGGAATTGGCCATACATCATCGCTACATCTTCCCTGATTGATTTCCCCATCACTGCACTAAATGCGACTAATCCTGCTGCGATATCAGCAGACAGTGTTGCTGCGATAGCCGGGTCAGGAATTCTAGCCCCCACCGGGATATCCTCCAAACATGCTTGCGGCGGTTCTGGTGCAGCTGGAGGTAAACCGACCCCATTCTCCTTCAATAATTCTTCCACTTGTTTCTTTTCATGCTGGCATAATTCTACAGCTTCTGCTAATAACTTTTTTAAGTCATCGTCTCCCGCATGGTTACCCATGGTTTGATAACCTGCAATCATTCCATTGCCCGCTAATAATGAGGCCCAAAGATCAAAAACCTCACCATAATGCAAAGGCTCTTCCTTAGGATTTCCGCTTAAAATTCCCATTGTTGCCCTCCTTAGTGTATAGGTGAATTTATTCATAACAGTGCCACCTTTCCTAGAGCACAAATGTATTTTGTCCTATAATCCTGTTAATCATGACAACCTTTTTTTACTATTATTTTGAACTTATGTTATGTAGAATGTTTAGAAATTATCCCATTGTCTATAACTAAATTTAATGGAAGTTAGTGGAGGAAATACATGAGTTATTTGGTTGTATTCGTTGAGTTGATCATTGGTTTTATAGCCCTTTTTATTACCGTTAAAAGCTTAGGAAAAACACAAATTAGTCAGATTACCCCTTTTGACTTTATTTCATCATTGGTATTGGGAGAACTGGTTGGCAGTGCCATCTTTGATGAAAAAACGGGGCTCCTAAAGATCCTTTTTGCTGTTTTTGTTTGGGGAGCCCTTATTTTTATCACTGGGATTGTAACCCAAAAATTTCGCCCCCTTCGAAATTTTCTCGAAGGCAGACCTACAATGTTGATTAATAAAGGGCAAATTGATTGGAATGAATTAAAAAGGAATCGTTTAGATATAGATCAATTGATGCAGTTATTGCGTTCACGAGATATTTTTTCCATGGAGGATGTAGAGTATGCCATTTTTGAAAACAATGGATCTCTTAGCGTGTTAAGAAAAGTGGAGGTTGATTATCCACTAAATAAAGATCTAAACATACAAAAAGAAAACAATGTCATTCCGTATACGGTGATAAGTGACGGAAAGGTTATAGTGGAAAATTTAAAACTTGCCGGTTTAAATGAGGCATGGCTTCATATGGAATTGGAATCTCATGGGGTAAAACATACGAAGGAAATCTGTTACGCTGAATGGCAGGTTGGGAAGAATCTTTATTTTCAAAAATATTAACAGTATCAAAAAAACCTTAAGATGACTAGGTCATCTTAAGTGTTTTTTAATCCTTTTTTAATTTTGATAAATCGGTTTCCTCACCAAATTCGGTAGCATAATTTAAGTTTCCAGTGCCTTGCCGATTTACATCTTTCTCTTCCTTTCGCATTGGCGCAAACAGCAGGCTTATACAAATTAGACCACTTAATCCAACAAGAGAATAGATGACTCTAGATAAAAAGGCATCTTGTCCGCCAAAAATAGCGGCAACTAAATCGAATCTAAATAAACCAATTAACCCCCAATTTATTGCACCTATTATGACTAGTACTAATGCAATTTTGTGTATGAATCTCATGCACTTATACCTCCTTATTTTATTTCTTCTATAAATCCTGTTTTAATGCGAAACACAGAAGACGAGTACGAACGGTACTCGCCTTGCTCATTAACGGCGGTGTTCTACAAGGTCAATTACACCTAATACCACGTGTGCTAGACCAAAACCAAAAACAGTGTTAGCTACCATTTTATTCGACCCGCGTTTTTGCTTTAATGCATAACCTGTCGCTGTTACTGCAGTACCTAAAGCAGTTGGAATTAACCCCTCACGAATATTCATCGCAATTCCCCCACATGTCGTTAGTTGGTGCCTAAACACCATTTTTATTCTTACCCGGGTAATTTGAAATATCCTATCCAACATTTTGGAAAAAGGATAAATAACGGTTTAAACGTTTCCATTAATTCCTGCACCATATTTTCTTATACCTCAGTATGGTTTCCACTTATTTTTTTGTTTGTGTGATATATATCACAACACTCTTTGGTGAAAATAATTATCATTTACATAGGAAATACTAAATAATACTTTCATTTTGGAGTGATAATGATGAACGAAGCCATGACAACTATTGAAGGTTGGTACTGTTTGCATGATTTTCGGACAATGGATTGGGCTAAGTGGAAGGTAGCTACTGAGGCCGAGCGGGATCAGGCCCTTCATGAATTTAAAGAACTATTACATAAGTGGGAAACCATTGAGGACGAACATAACGGCAGTCACACTGTCTATACCATTGCCGGCAACAAAGCTGACCTTATGTTCATGATTCTAAGACCAACGATGAAAGACCTCATCGAAGTGAAAACAGCCTTCAACAAAACGGCTCTGGCTGATTTTACAAAGCCGGCGTTCTCCTACGTGTCCGTTATTGAAAAAAGCAGTTATTCTGGAATGGCAGCTAATCCATTTGAGGATCCAGCCATGAGAGCTAAACTCTACCCAACTATTCCAAAAATGGACTATATCTGTTTTTATCCGATGAGTAAGCTTCGTGGTGAAAAAACCAACTGGTTCATGCTTCCAAAGGAAGACAGAAAAAGATTAATGTTTGAGCATATTGACACCGGAAAGCCTTACTCCGAAAAGGTTAAACGAATTGTCACCGGCTCTGTCGGCTTTGATGACTTTGAATGGGGTGTTTCCCTATTTTGCGATGATGCCCTTCAATTCAAAAAATTGATCTATGAAACCAGATTTGATGAAGTGAGCGCTGTATATGGTATTTTTGGCTCATTCTTTATCGGGAATTTGTTAGAGACTGCAGAAGTTAATTCGTTCTTTTGTATGTAATTTTTAAAATATCGCTTTTTTAGATTCGCTCATAGAAACAAAGCAAGAGCATGTAAATATGTTCTTGCTTTTTGACTTCATTTATACTAAACTCGAACGACAATTTTACCTATGTTCTTACTTGCTTCCATATGCCGATGCGCCTCTTGAATATCCACAAATGGGAAAACAGTATCGACAATGGGCCGGATTTTTTCCTGATTAAATAAAGACTTTGCTTTGCTTATAAACTCCTCGGTTAACTCTTTCTTATATTGATCAGTTCTTGGTGTTAATAGAGTACCTTTTATTTGGGCCCTTTTTGCCATGAGTTCCATGATATTCATGTTTTCAACGATTGAACCGCCCAAAATACCAATTAAAACCCAGCGACCATCAATTTTTAAGCTCTTTATGTTTTGCTTCCAATAGGAAGCCCCAATGAAATCAAGAATGACATCAACTCCTTGGTTATTCGTTGCCTTTAATACCTCTTCATCAAAGGACTTCTGCTTATAGTTAATGCCAATATCCGCACCAAGTGATTGACAAAAATCTAGCTTTTCCTGTGACCCAGCTGTCGTGATAATTTTTGCATTGGTCATTTGTTTGACTAATTGGATGGCTGCTGTCCCCACACCACTACCGCCGGCGTGAATGAGTATGGTTTCATGTTGGGCTAGTTCTCCTAACCAAAACAATGTTTGATAGGCGGTTAAGAAAACCTCCGGAATCGCAGCGGCCTCTTCGAATGATAAATGTTCCGGAACCTTCATTGCCCTGTCCGCTGGCATAACCGCATATTCAGCATAACCACCGCCATTTACAAGACCCATGACCCGTGTTCCTACATCGATTATGGCATCTTCAGCAGCTTCCACCACTTCACCAGCCACTTCTATCCCTAAAATCGGATTGGTCATATAACCCGCTTTTCCCTCTCGGGCAACGATATCTGTCCGATTGATGGCAAAAGCTTTTACTTTTATCAATAGTTCACCGGGTTTTATCTTTGGAGCAGGTACATCCTGAACCTGTAATTGTTCCGCTCCTCCAGGTTGATTCACAACAATTGCTTTCATTTTTACCTGTCCCCCCTAAAAATAAATAAACATAAAAACGACTAAAAATTGGTATTCTAGCCGTTCATCTGTCTAGTAGGTGTTACCTTTTCTCCATGATAGCAAAATAATTGTTTTCGTTATCAGCAAAATTAAACACTTTACCGCCAGGCATTTGAACCATTTCACCGACTGTAATATTTTTATCCGTAAAATCTTTATATAATTGCTCAAGATTATTGGAGTAAAACATCAGAGATGGTGTACCTAAATGTAACTCTGGCTGCATTTTCGCAATTAATTCCTTATTATGGAGAACGATACTTGTTTCAGCATCCTTTGAAGGCGCAATTTCAATCCATCTCATCCCTTGACCATTATTTTGATCAGAAATAACAACAAAACCTACCTTTTCTGTCCAAAATTTTACTGTTTCATCTTGGTTAGTAACATATACCATAATTTGTCCAACTTTATTAATCATGTACATCTCTCCATTCAACTTTATTATTATCCTTAATTATATTGTGGTAAACAAAATATTGTCTACTTTTGGTCATCACATGACCGTAAGAAAAATGGCGGAAGACCTAAAGGCTATTGGTTTGATGTAGTTGTCTACATTACTAAAAAAAGCAGGATTATGAGAAACGGTCACGTAGCAGTGTTCTGCGTGACTGAATGGAGCATGAACATGGAATAAGGTGCCGTACTGGTACCAATATATGCTACGATAAAGGAAAATTGTGGATAATTGATTTAAGAAAGGATTGATTCCTGGTGCAAATTGAATTTGGGAATACCACCATACATCTTTTACCTATCCTTACTTTTGCTATTTTTGTAATAATCCTATATTTGTTATGGAGATCGAGTAAAGAATTAGAGAATCGTAGTTTTACTGTTTTTCTCTATTTCTTGGTTAGTATTTATACGGCCCCAATCTATTCACAATCCATGTCAAATGGCGGTAAATTTGAATTATGGGTTCCATTGGGATTTATTGTTGTGTGGGTTTACCAATACGCAAATAAGAAAAACCATCCCGCGAAAATGAAGGCAAGCTTAGTAGGTTTGGCTGTTGCGTTATGTAAGCTAATCGATGTGTATCGCGACATGCTATTTTAATATTTTTTCCTCTGTGAAAATAAGGCTCATTCCAAAGGAACAAGCTGCTTTGAATTCCAATAAAATGGAAGTAGATCAATCGGCTGGATATGTTAATTTAATGGGGTGAGGTACAATTGGGAACCATAGATGGAAAATCGTTTATCGATCGAATCGATCAAATGAAGACAGAAATTTGGGTTGAAGGGGAAAAAATTGCCGGTATGCTTTCGAATCATCCTGCCTTTAAAGGAATACTTCAGACAAAAGCTGCTCTTTATGATTTGCAAAATGACCCAAATATAAGAAACCAGATGACGTTCCAGGTCACTGAAAAGGGGGATCCCATCGGGCTTTCCTATCTGCAGCCAAAAACGAAAGAAGACTTAAAAAGACGAAGAAAGATGATGGAACGTTGGGCCCAACACACTCATGGCTTGATGGGGAGAAGTCCGGACTATATGAACACAGTAATTATGAGCTTTGCCTCCTCTTCCGCTGCCCTATTAAAAGGTAAGAAAAATTGCTTTCCTGAAAATATTCTCGCATTGTATGAAAAAGCTCGGGAACAAGACCTTTCCTTTACCCATACGTTTATTACTCCACAAATAAATCGCTCACAATATCATTTTCATTATTCAAAAGAGCCAATCTCCGCTAAGGTGATAGATAAAAATGAACAAGGAATTGTGATTAAGGGCGCCCGCCTTCTTGCTACCCAAGGGGGCATAACCGATGAAGTATTGGTCTATACGGCGCCAAGGAAGTTCATGGAGTCAGAAGAAGCATTTGCCTTTTCTATACCTTCCGACACAAAAGGATTAAAATTTATCTGCAGGGAATCGTTTGTTGGCGGTGAGTCTCATTTTAATTATCCCTTAAGCTCTCGATATGAGGAAATGGATTCACTAGTGGTTTTTGATAATGTGTTAGTTCCTTGGGATCGTGTCTTTTTTTATGATAATGTCGAGGCATCAAGTGATTTCATGTTTCTTAGCTCATTTCACCACTTTGCCACCCATCAAGTCCTAACAAGGCAAATTGTCAAAACAGAATTTATTTTAGGGCTGGCTGAAATGTTAGTGGAGACAATAAATGTCCAAGAATATCAACATATCCAAGAAAAACTTTCAGAAATCATCATCGGCCTTGAAACCATGAAAGCACTGATTGAGAAGTCTGAAAATGACGCAACTCTCGATGAGTGGGGCTATATGCGCCCAAGTTTACTTCCCCTTCAAGTCGCCACAAATATTTTCCCAAAAATCTATCCTCGTTTCTGCGAGATTATTCAATTGATAGGTGCCAGCGGTATGGTAACATTGCCAACTGAAGCGGCATTCGAATCCGAAATCAAAGCAGATCTTGACCACTATCTTCAAGGGGTAAACAAACCGGCTAATGAGCGGGTGAAGCTTTTTCGATTAGCATGGGATCTTACCATGAGTTCATTCGGCACAAGGCAAACCCAATATGAAAGATACTTTTTTGGCGACCCAATTCAATTAGCGAGCAATCTTTATAACCACTATCCGTTAGATGAATATGTAAAGAAAATGAACGAATTTCTTACTTCTTCGTAAAAAGAAGAAAAACCCCGGTTCTTATGAGCCGGGGTTCCTTTCTTTATTCACCAACTGTACGTAGGTGGCCACATTAAGCTGCTTTTTTAATCTCAATTTTTTTACCATCTTTTCGCCACTTCTTAAATTCAGCTGTTGCTGTGAAAAGGACATCCGTAGATGAATTAAGGGCTGTTTCAAAGGAATCTTGCAATACACCAATGATAAAGCCTACTCCAACAACCTGCATGGCAACATCATTTGGAATTCCGAAAAGACTGCAAGCAAGTGGAATCAGTAAGAGGGATCCACCTGCTACACCAGAAGCACCACAGGCACAAACAGCTGATAGGACGCTAAGAATGATAGCTGTAGGGATATCCACGTGAATGCCTAAAGTATGAACCGCTGCAAGTGTCAAAACTGATATCGTAACGGCTGCACCCGCCATATTGATCGTTGCACCTAATGGAATGGAGACAGAATAGGTATCTTTATTCAAGCCTAGGTTTTCACATAATTTCATATTTACCGGAATATTAGCTGCCGAACTGCGGGTAAAGAATGCGGTAATACCACTTTCCCTGATACACTTGAATACAAGTGGGTATGGGTTTTGACGAATGGCCACAAACACCATGATTGGGTTCACAACCAATGCCACAAACAGCATACATCCAACCAAAACAGCAAGTAATTTTCCATAGCTTAGTAAGGACTCAATCCCATTTGTCGTAATCGAGTCAATCACAAGTCCCATGATGCCAAGTGGGGCAAACTTGATGACCCATGTAACCATTTTGGATACGGCATCTGAAAAATTTGAAATCATCGTTTTGGTTGTAGCTGGTGCATTTCGTAAAGCCATGCCAAGAACTACTGCCCAAGCTAAAATACCGATATAGTTGGCATTATAAATAGCTTTGACAGGATTATCAACCACATTCAATAATAATGATTTAAGAACCTCTACAACACCGCCAGGAGCTGTTAAATCCTCGGCACCCTTTGCAAGTGTTAAGTTTACAGGAACAATAAAGCTTACAATAACGGCGATTAACCCTGCTAAAAAGGTACCCAATAGATAAAGGCTAATAATTGATTTCATGTTTGTCTGTTGACCGCTCTTATGCTGCGCTATGGCTGACATGACCAAGAATAGAACAAGGACGGGAGCAATCGCTTTAAGTGCTCCTACAAATAAGGAACCTAAAATGACCACTGGTTTTGCTGCTTCTGGGATCAATACCGCCAGGATAATACCAACAATTAAACCGATAATGATTTGTTTGACCAAGCTTAATTGATTCCATTTCTTCATCAGATTTTTCATAGATGTTCCCCCCATAGTCTAAGAAAATAGCAAGATACCAAAAAGACTAGCTTTCTCAGCTACATTATTATTTTAACTAATAGTATTATAATGAATATTTAGATATATTACAATATCATTTTTAAGCCACTCTTATCATGCTATCATTTTCGAATGCTAAAATGAAGGGATTCAATAGACAGATCATTTTATAAACCAAGGATAAACTGAATAGTATCGCTTACTATATCTTGCAGTGCTTTATTTTTCCTTTAGGAAATAGAGCACCTTTTAAAAAATGAAAAAGCCCTAAAAAAGGGCCTTTTTTATTTCAAGAAAATAAGTTACTTGTTTTTAATTAATAAAAACAAGTTGCACCAATGATGATTAACAAGATGAACAATACAACGATTAAGGCAAAGCCGCCACCGTATCCAAAACCGCCGCCATAGCCGCAGCCACAGCCGCCGCCGAATCCTCCATATCCGTACATAAATTTCCCCCCTTTCAATCAGCTTTTAATTGGTTAATAGTATCCTCCAAATCCTCCGCCCATAAAGGACGCACCAATAATTATGAGAAGGATAAACAATACAACCACTAAAGCAAAGCCTCCGCCTGCTCCTGCACCATCCATATAACAAACCCCCTTTTCACCGACTTACTACAAAGTATGTATAAAGTGAAAATGTGTAAGGGCTCTTCCAAGCAGAAAGATTGGTTTTATAAGGGATGGGAGTGATTTTTCCTTCAAAAAAATAAAAATCTTCATAAAAAAAAGCTGACGAGGCAGCTTTTTAAACGATTGTTTGAAAGGAAATGTCCTATGCAAATACTTCACTGGACTTCATTAAATTTTTTCTTGCCGTACTATACTCTTGATGAAGCTTGTCGACATATACGGCCGTACTCGAGATTTGATTGATAACGCCAATCCCCTGTCCGCTTCCCCAAATATCTTTCCAGGCCTTTGCCTTTCCGTCGCCGCCAAAATTCATTTTGGTTGGATCACTTTCAGGGAGTGCTTCAGGATCCAAACCGGCAGCTCGTATTGAAGATGCAAGATAGTTCCCATGGATACCGGTGAATAGATTACTATAGACAATATCATCAGAAGTGGAATCCACAATGGCCTGCTTATATTCCTCTGCTGCCCTCGCTTCTTCTGTAGCAATAAATGGTGATCCGATGTAAGCAAAATCTGCCCCCATCGCTTGAGCGGCAAGAATCGCGTTTCCATTAGCGATAGACCCAGATAAAGCGAGCGGACCCTTAAACCATTGACGGATTTCTTGAATTAACGCAAACGGGCTCTTGACTCCAGCATGACCACCCGCACCGGTAGCAACTGCAATCAAACCATCTGCTCCTTTTTCGATGGCCTTATGTGCAAACCTATTATTGATGACATCGTGAAAAACAACGCCTCCATAGCTATGGGCGGCCACATTAATTTCTTCGCGTGCCCCTAAGGAAGAAATGATAATTGGAACTTTATATTTCACACATAATTCCATATCATGCTCAAGGCGATCATTGCTCTTGTGAACAATCTGATTAATCGCAAATGGGGCAGCTGGACGCTCTGGGTTACGAGCATTGAAGTCTGCTAGCTCCTCTGTGATTTCCGCTAGCCATTCATCAAGCTGGGCGGCGGGTCTTGCATTTAGTGCAGGCATCGAGCCAACAACCCCTGCCTTACATTGCTCAATGACTAGTTTTGGCGTACTAATAATAAACATCGGTGCTCCAATGACAGGAATCCTCAAGTTAGTAAGGATTGACGGAATATTTGACATATGTATACAACTCCTCTACTCATATTAGAATAATAATTTGCTAATTTAAATCTAAAGATAAATAATAGAAAACGTTTACTTTAGTAAAAACTTACCATATGAGAGGAACACAGTCAATTTATTTCAGAAATTTCGGAAAATCATTTTATTTTAATGTTATGGTGGAAAAATGATGCCTGTCCCCCTTATTGCTCTGGAGTACAGGCATTACTATTTAGTCCACAATTTTCGCAAAGTCCGCTATTGTTGTGGAATTCTTTACGTAAATCCGTGGAAAATAATAGAGCTCATCTTTTATGCCTTTTTCGATAAATAATTCGGGTGTGGTGGTAAGTCCAAATGAATAGTATTTCTTCGTTTCCTGAACAACCTTTTTATTGAAGCTTCCATATGGATAACTTAGGGCGAATACGGGTTTACCGGTTATCCTCTCAATCCTTTCTTTGGAATCTTTCAATTCATGTTCATAATTGTTTATTTTGGTTAAATCGGGATGTGTTGCTGTATGTGACTGAATGGAAAAATACCCAGACTCCACAAATATTTTTAAATCCGTAGGAGACAACCGATTGGAATGACCAATAAAATCAGAGATCACAAAAATGGTAGCCTTAGGTTTAAAGTGGGACGATTCTAGTTTTTGGAAAACGGTTAAGACATTTTTATTATTTTTGTACCCATCATCAAAGGTAAGTAGAATCGGTTTAGTTACTTTACTCCTATCGCTCCAGTGTTCGAACGATAATAGCGTAAACCCATGGTCCCGTAAGTACGTTATTTGTTTTTCAAAATTTTCCGGCGTGACATATAACTCCTTTGATCCTGTACCGTTATACTCTGCAATCGAATGATACACTAAGATCGGCACATGCTGCTTCGCGGAAGCTAGTGTCGGAAATCCAAGAAAAATGGAAAAGAGCAGGATGAATAAGTACTTCTTCACCCAAATCACCACCTTAAAAAGTCTCCTTGTTATTATTCCGTTAAAATTAGTTTCTATCATAATCAAAAAAGTGCCTGAATCATCTCAGGCGCTTCAAATATTTTTATACCTTAGGTTAATCATCATCTTACTCAATTATGTATCCGTTGATGATAATCCTTTTCAATTCCCTCTTTCCAGCTTCGATCAATCTTTTTGCCACTTCGCAGGTTGAGGACCGCTTCATTTACCGCCGCATAGTTTAACTGCGTACCGACATGGTCAGCATGGTACTCCACAGCAAAGTCCTCATCGATTCCAAATTCAGCAGCGGTTGAGACGGCGTCGATATTAGCACCAAGAAACATGAACTCCCAGCCATATTTATCTTTTTGCTGCTGAACCATTTTTTTGATTTTGTCCGGAGAATATTCCTGACTAGCATTTTCCATTCCATCCGTTGTAATGACAAACAGGACCTTTTCAGCACGTTCATCCTCACTTGTTCGCTTTTGAACATTGGCTATTTTTTGAATCGTAAAACCAATCGCATCTAATAATGCGGTCGTGCCACAGACTTCATAATCACTTTCCGTAATAGGTGATATTCCTCTTACATTCATACGATCATGCAATAATTCGTACTGGTGATTAAACAATGCAGTTGTCACCAAGGCTTCCCCTTCCGCTTTTTGTTGTTTCATCAGCATCGCATTAAACCCGCCAATTGTATCTGACTCCAGCCCTGCCATCGAACCACTTTTATCTAAAATAAACACTAATTCAGTTACATTTTTTTTCATCCTATTCATCCTCCGTTGGTTAATAAACTAAGGATATCAAGGATTCCATAAAAAAAGGTCGCTTCGAAAGCGACATTTTAGGCACCAAGTAGTGGCTGATCAAATGTGAATAAGACCTGATTAATTTCATGGATATTGTAATTGGCTTGTTGAATAAAGAATTCAATAATGACATCAAATTTGCTGCTGCGGGAAAAGGTATATCCGGCGGTATTCAGCAAATCAAGCGTTTCCATTAACGTTAATTGCAGGGCGATGGCAAAGGCAATAGCCGTTTTCTTCGTTGGAGTATAATTTACGCCATTGCGAATTTTCGAGAATAATTTACGGTCAATATTCGCTCTTTTATACGTCTCAACATCGGTCATTCCCTTTTGATCAATGAATCGAAGCAATCGCTCGGAGAACGATTCCTCAAGTTGCTCTAACCTATCAACTAAAGAATAATCGGCTTCTTTTAAGAGATCCTCCTGAAAAATTTCGGAATCCAGCTTTTGTTCCAATATATAACGTTCATCCATTTTACGTGGATAACTGATTTCCGCATCCTCAACATAATGCTCATCAATATATTGATGAATGGAAGAAAACAGCTTCTTTCCAATGGAGAAAGAATTTTTATCAAAAACAACGAGATAAACGAGCATATCATGTTGTAATATAAATGAACTAATGGCGGAAACTGCGATTTGTAAAGCTTCCTCTTTTGGAAAGCCGTATATTCCTGTCGATAGTAACGGAAACGCGATGGATTCACATTGATGTTTATAGGCGAGATCCATAGCGTTTATGTAAGATGACTTTAACAGGGCTGCTTCTTTGTTTCCTTCCCCATTCCAAATTGGACCTGGAGTATGTATGATAAATTTGGCATCCAATTGGAATCCGTTGGTTATGACGGCTTCTCCGGCCCTGCATCCTCCAAGTTGATCGCAAGCCCTTTGTAATTCTTGGATACCTGCAGCCTGAAATATAGCTCCACAAACACCACCACCCATTTTTAATGAGGTATTGGCAGCATTCACAATTGCATCTACTGTCATTTTTGTAATATCATGGCGAACGATTTCTAGTGGCATACGATTTTCCCCATTCTCACAAAATAAATCATCCGTTTCTTTCTTTTATCATAACACGTCCCATGTGGGCGGTTCTAGTGGCTTTTGTGACTACAAGAACAGCCCCCATGGTTCTGTGGCTTCTACCGTTCAGACTTGGAAATTTCTTTCCTTTGTAAAACCCCCATTGGCAAATATGTGATGGAAAATACAATCAGTGCGGCAATTTCTAGATTCATATAATACCAGAAACCATTGCCGAAATAGGTCAGAATCGTTTTAGTTTCTGTTGGACTCGCTAAGTAGAAAAAGTTTGTGCCAAGGAATTGATTTAAGATAAAAATAGGCACGGCAATAATGTTGACGGTTACATAAGTAAAAATGATTGCCTTTCGGGAACTCTGTACCCTTCATATAGGATAAAATAGAATGCGGACAATGGAAGGACGGAATGGTGAAGGAAATACTCAATAAACCTAAAATGAGGAAATGTATAGACCATTTCTGGCGTAACCATCGCTAAAATAGGAGGAAGGGTAGCAAAAAAATACAACAAATAAAAAACCTTCTCGTTCCTGTTCCAAAATAAATACATAGCTAAAAAAGTACTAATCGAGCACAACTGCAGCGGAAGGTTACTCACTTCCCACTGATTAGTTAAAAGTAACCATAATTGTAAAGAGATTTCACATATCGGCAACATGATAAACAGTGTCCATTTAATCATCTGATGGTATTTCTTGTGTTTTTTTCTAAAATACACTAACGTACAACAGGCAGCAAAGAATATAAGCAACACAGCAATATGTTCAACTGAAAATAATGTAAAGCCATGCATCCCCGTCTCAGAAAACATGTTATCACCACCTCTTAGTAGGAGTTATTCTAAATTGTATTCAATACCCATTAAAGCTGTCACGCCGAGCCATTATATAGCTCAAATCAAAAAAGCAACTCTGTTGCAGAGCTGCTTTGCTTGGGGTCGACTATTCAAAAATCATAGGTCATAAACTGTTTATGTACATAAAATGTTTTTTCAATTTCAAATACGTATTAAGGGGTGTCTTAATCAAAGCGTTCCGTTTCTATTCCCTCCAAAATATCTTCTAATTCCATCAGAAAATTTAGTTGGACGGGTGCTGGAATTTGTTCCATCCATTTTTTTATTTCAGGTAACTCCTCCGCATCCTCTATATTCGTTGGCTTTGAATGAAGAGTGGCCCACCATTTCTTCAATTCATCAATAAATTCATAAAAGTATCGTTCAAATCTTTCTGCCCATTCTGCCCCTTCATCACCGGATGTCTTTTGCATCATACTCCAGGCTTCCATCGCTGTTGCGAAATACTCATCAATCATCATATATATACCTCCACTCGGGTGACCTAGGGGACAGCCACATGGTTATTACTGATGTGGTCCCGCCCATAAGAACCTGCCTAAACTAAAAATCTCATTTACATCCAAAGAGAATACTTCTAGGAAATTCGATTTGCTATCTCCACTTTTATTAAAAGACTTCTTTTATAAACATAAAGTGGGAAAGGAATTCACTTTCATTGATCATGATTCTAGTTGTTAAATCCTCCGTTCGCAACACAAACTCTTTTACTCCAATAAATTCTGATTCACTTATCATGTAAAACAGTGTTCCCCTTTTATAGCCGTTAAACTGCTTTTTTACTTTATACACCTTCATTATTTAACCTCAAGTGATATTAAATTGATTCATTCTTTTTACTAATTTTCTAAAAAGTTATACCAAGTTCTAATTATAGGATATTATTTTTAATAAAAAAAGTGGTAATCGTATGAATGCAACATTCTCACAGACAAGTACAACGAAAACAAAAGCCCTTGTCATCAATGCACTTTTTATTGCATTGACACTGTAACCACAATGTATATCAACTTAAAGTTGCCAATAATGGGATTTCAAAAGGAAGTGGAGAAAAACTAGTCGTTTTTCCCACTTCCTTTTTGACCGCCAACAAACGCAAAAGTCAGCCCAACTACAATAGAAACAGAGGGTAAGGAACATTAGAGGATATTCGGCAAAGGAATTTAATTCGAAGAAACGACTAGGCATTGCCTTGCTTTTTTCATATGATAAGAATAAAAAGAAAAAAGGGGTACATATGTCTTATTATGGCAAAGTATTAACAGGTTTCATTTGCTAGATTTATATTTGAACATTGTAATTGCGAAAGCAGGTCTATTTTGGCTACAAGTTTTATTAGTCCTTTTGTTTTTTCCATTATTGAAAGGAATCCTCATGCTAACCAAGGCAAATGAGTATAAAAATATCGGAATCACCTTTCATCCAAAATGGTCCAAAAATATGATGCTTGGGTTTATCATCGGCTTTTCTTTTTGGCTGGTCAAATATGCTATGCAATATCTCCTTCATGGTTTTGACATTACAAAGACCTTTCGACGACTTTCATGATAGAAATAATCAGTTATATGATTCCCCTTTTTATGTTTCTATTTATATTTTTAATGCGAAACAAATTTGCAAAAATCGGTTAGTTTATCCTAAGTCGTTCTCTTTAAAGTCCAAATTGGAAAGATAAATAGCTTTTATTGTGCATATTATGATAATTCAAATCTAGTTGGAAGTAAATATGAATGAAAATGAGGTTTCTAGAAAAGAGGTTAGATGATGTTACAGAAGGTAAATGTAAAATCGGTAGACGGCCAACTCGCTCGGTTACAAAGCTACATTCATTCTCCAGAAAAACAAAAAACGTTATACAAGCGTACTTTAATCGTTGTAAGTATCTCACAAATTTTTGGTGGAGCGGGTTTAGCAGCAGGTGTTACGGTAGGGGCACTTCTGGCACAGCAAATGCTTGGGACAGATGCGTTTGCTGGAATTCCTACAGCATTACTTACTTTAGGGTCAGCAGGAGCAGCTTGGTTTGTTGGAAGACTTTCGCAAGCATATGGACGTCGTACTGGATTAACAACGGGTTTTTTGCTTGGCGGACTTGGTGGATTTGGAGTCATCATGGCAGCAATCTTAAATAGTGTTTTCCTTTTATTTGCTTCCTTACTTGTTTATGGTGCGGGGTCAGCAACAAATTTACAAGCCCGTTATGCAGGTACGGATTTAGCAAATAAAAAACAGCGAGCAACTGCAATAAGTATGACGATGGTTTTTACAACATTTGGGGCAGTTGCAGGACCAAATTTGGTGAATGTGATGGGGAATTTCGCCCTTTCTATTGGTGTTCCATCACTAGCCGGTCCTTTCATTTTAGCGGCAGCAGCCTATCTCTTATCAGGTGTTGTCCTTTTCATCATGCTTCGTCCAGATCCATTGGTTATCGCTAGAACGATAGAAGCGAACAGCCTAGATTCTAGTAGTAAAGGACATTTAGCAACAACTAAACTGACAGAAAACAAACGGGGCATAATGGTTGGTGCAACAATTATGATTCTTACGCAAATTGTCATGGTAGCGATTATGACAATGACGCCAGTTCATATGATGCATCATGGACATGGTTTGGGTGCAGTAGGTCTTGTTATTGGTTTTCATATAGGTGCCATGTATCTCCCTTCACTGGTTACAGGCATCCTGGTTGATAAGGTAGGGCGTACTGCGATGGCGATTGCCGCTGGCACTACGTTGCTTGTGGCAGGTTTGCTGGCAGCATTTGCACCAGGAGATTCGATGGTTCCACTAGTGATTGCTCTTTCTTTACTTGGCTTAGGATGGAATTTTGGTTTAATCAGTGGGACGGCACTTATTGTTGATTCAACAGAAACTTCCACACGAGCTAAAACGCAAGGGACAGTCGACGTATTAATTGCCTTGTCAGGAGCAGCTGGTGGAGTACTGTCAGGCATGATTGTGGCTGGTTCAAGTTTTCCAACATTATCATTAGGGGGCGGAATTTTGTCCTTATTACTTATTCCAGTGGTGATTTGGTCTCGTGGAGGTAACAAGTAGCCTGCTAATGAAAGAAATAGGAGTTTGCGCTTTTCCTTCAGTTCCTACTAAGCAAGTGAATGTATGTACTTTTAGTGCCTGACCCTACTTGGATAACGCTTTATATTGCTGAGGGGTCAGGCACCGAATATACTATTTTTCGTCTAATTTGTAAATCATCCTCTTGGACTTCTCAAATCAGCCGCTAGTAAGTAGGTCAGTTAGCGGAACTTTGCAGCTCTTTTAACATTATTTTCCCATCCTCCATGTGATAGACACGGTCGCAGTAAGCTAACATACGTTCATCGTGCGTGACCATTATTGCTGCCTTTTTTCGCCTTTTTACTTCATCCGCAATTAATTTCACCACTTCATGAGCGCGCTTAGAATCTAAACTTGCTGTCGGCTCATCTGCAAGGATAACGCTAGGCTGATTGAATAAAGCACGAGAAATGGCTACGCGTTGACGTTCACCACCAGATAATTCATTAGGCATTTTCGAGAGCTTATTGCCTAATCCAAGCTCTGTCAGTAAATTTATCGCAAACTGACGATCTTCTTTGTTCACCTTGCCTGTCATCTTTTTAATTAAAATTAACTGATCAAGTACAGATAAATATGGAATTAAGTTAGATGATTGTAGAATAAAACCTATTTCATTTAAACGAAAATCGGCTAATTGTTTCGCATTTAACTTTCCCGCGTCCTGACCATTTACAATTACCTTACCAGACGTAGGCTTTATTAATGCACCAATGATTGATAGTAAAGTGCTTTTACCTGAGCCTGAAGGACCGACAATTGCCACCAACTCTCCTGGATTAACAGGTAAAGATGCTTCTTGTAAAGCTGTTATAGTAGAGGTTCCCTCTTTATACTGTTTCGTAACCTGAAGTAACTGAATACCACTCATTTATTCCACTCTCCCTAAAGCTGTTAACGGATCAATTTTAGTAATTTGCCGGACTGAAACTAGTGAACTTAATAGGCTTATTATTAATAAAGCAAACGCATATAAGACGACTAGGTTAACATCTAAATCAAAGGGCATTTCTTTAGGAAAGGCAAGTGCTGTTAAATACGTTAAACCTGCTCCTACCAAAATACCAAAAAACGACAAAATAAATACCTGTGCAACAATAGCTTTAGAAATAAATCGATTCGAAGCCCCAATCGCCTTCATCACACCAAATTGTGGTGTTTTTTGTATTGTTATGACATAGAAGAAAACGGAGATGATAAATGCTGAAATAACGATTAAAAATGCAAGCATCATTAAAATTGTCCCAGTTTCTTCCTTATACCCTGGCATCCCATTTACAGCTACTGACTTTGTAACAGTTTCAATGCCATTTATTTCCTTATCAAGCTTAGCAGCATCTAAATTAGGCGCTTTTAAAGTAATGGCTTGAACAGGTTTAGTAACACCATTGTCAGAACCTTGTGCCGCATATTGATAATCTCTCCAGGTATCCATATTCGTAAATAATACAGGTAAATGGTTAAATGTTTCATTTTCAACAAAACCAATAATGGTTAACTTCATGTTGGAATTTGAAACAAGCAGTTCATCACCCATTTTGTACCCTGCATCTTTTAAACTCTCATTAGCTAGAACACCAAACTTTTCATTAGGTGAAAGTTGTTTTCCCTCGATAACGCCTGGTTCAATAAATGAGCCGAGCGTGATTCCAAGTAGTGCAACATCCGTTTTCTTGTGACTATCATCTGTTTTTTCTTTAGAAACAGCCGCCATTGATGATCCAAACGCTGCTGCATCCTTTACATCTTTATTTTCTTTAATCTCATCGATTAAATTACTAGAGATAATAGATTTATTAAAGGTGGCACCAGCAGATTTCTCATAAACAACATAATTTGCATCTAAATTTTTAATCGTGGCAGCACTTAAAGTCGATAGACCATTTCCAAGCCCTGATAAGATAAAAACCAACCAGGCAATTAAGATAATAATAATACCCATCATCACATATCGAAATTTCGCATGCAGTAATTCTTTTATAGCTAAAAACAAGATGAAACTCTCCCCTCAAATTAAGTTACACATGCGTCACTTTTGAGAAAAAAAATAACTTATGTGCCTCGCAAAGATTATTATACACATAAGTTACACGTTTGTCACTTATTTTTTAGAATTCCATTTAAAATCAACTTCTTCGTATATTCGAGCACTTGTTCTGTGTCCATTCCTGAATGATTTGGAATAGAAATACTTTGAAAGATAAATCCTAATAGCATTTCATTCGGCAGGTCCATATCGATGTGGCCTTCTGTCTTTCCTTGCTGCACTACATGGATAAGAGGTTTATATAGTTCGCGATGCATTAGAGAAAGTTGATTTTTCTTGGCGTCCAAAAGTGGAGCATCATTGGTAGGAATGACTTCTTGAATGCCAAGGATTAAATGTAAATCCTTGGACAGAAATATTCTTTGCAAAAGTAAGTTTATCTTATCTAAAAAGGAAAATTCCTCTGGAATGGAAGAAAAACTTGTCAATGTATTTTTCATTTCCTCAAGCATAAAATCTAATAGCAATTCATCCTTATTTTGATAATACTTATAAATGGCTGCTCGTGAAACGTGTAGCTGTTTGGCAACTTGACCAATTGTAAACCCTTCATACCCTGTTTCAATAATGAGCTTTTTCGTACAAAGAAATAAATCCACTGTATTAAATTTCCGATCTCTCCCCATGAAATTCCCTTCTTTCATTCATTACCATACTATTTAAAGATTCCACGGGGATGGTTCCCATGGTAGAAATGAGGCTAGAATAACCATAGTAACCCTCCTAACTCATTTAAAGTGGGTTCCCATCTATTAATAAATTTCCACTAAACTACTTTTTTTAGCTTATATACCTTCATGAATCAACCTCTAGTGATAAATTTTTCTTTTTTGTAAACAAATTATACCAAGAATAAGTCCCAGGCACCATCCACGCCCATCTTGTTGTATTTATTTTGATTCAGTAGGTAACTTATATTCAGAGAGAATATTAGCGAAAATCACACTACTAGTTCAATCTAGTAGTATACTATGTTATCTTTATTTAGAAAACATGAATATGGCTAAAGAGGTGTTTCATCCATTGTTTCGACATAAAAAAGCAATCATTATTGGTGGCGGTATTTCCGGAAAATTAGCGGCACGCGTATTGGCTGAATTTTTCCATGAGGTTATCATTTTGGAACGTGATCAAGAACCCCAAGGACCACATCCACGAAAAGGTGCTCCACAAGGTGAGCATTTACATGCACTCCTCTTTGCCGGTGCGAATGGTCTGGAATCCCTATTCCCAGGAATTACTGATACATTCCATAAAAGTGGTGCTGTAAAAATCAATTCCACTCAAGACCTTTCATGGTTTCACCATGGAGTGTGGAAGGTTCGGTTTGATGGAGGATATACCACCACTCTTCAAACACGGCCACATTTAGAATGGATAATAGAACAATACATGAAGAGGATTTCAAATGTAACCGTACAGTACAACCATTCGGTCAAGAATTATATGTATCATGAAGAGGAAAATCGAATTCACGGAGTTGAAACCATTGATGCTAGCGGCTCCATCAAAACCATGAATGCCGACCTCATCGTGGACGCAAGCGGGGTAAGCAGCCTTTCTACTAGCTGGTTAGCCAAACGAGGCATGCAAATTCCAGAAGAACAGGTAAAAATTGGATTGAGTTATGCTAGTAAATCATTTTCATTGCCTGAAAGTGCCGAGCGAGATTGGTCGATTAAACTCGTCTATCCTCATCCTCCACAGGAAAAAATAGGAGGAACCATCTCCAAGGTAGAGGGAAATCGTTATATGGTCACCCTCATCGGCTATCATAACGCAATAAATGACAAGGAAGTTTTACAAAATGAAGACAGCTTTATAGAAATAGCCCAAAAATTGCCTAACCAGGACATCTATACAGAAGTGAAGAACGCGGTCCCTTTATCCAAAACATCTATTTTTCGAGTTCCACAAATCACTTGGAAACATGTTGATCAGGCAAAGAATTTTCCTGAAGGACTCTTATTGATTGGGGATACAATTTGCAGGATTGATCCCGTTTTTGGACAAGGCATGAGTATTGCCGTGTTAGAGGCACTCGCATTGCAAAAGCTGTTACAGTGCCAAAACAAAATGCTGAAAGAAATAACCACCACATTCCACAAGCAGGAAGCAAAAATAATTGCCCCTATCTGGAATATGGTGATTACGGAAGATTTTCGCTACCCTGCCACAAGTGGAAAAAGGCCATTAGGTCTTACGATTCAACAATGGTATGCAAAAAATATTTTTATATTATCATCGCAAAATCAAGAAATTTATCACGCTTTTGTAAAAGTCATGAATCTCGTCAGTCCGATTACCACCCTCATGAACCTAAAAATTGTTGTAAAGAGTGTAATAAAACGGAGTATTACTAAATAAATCTTGCCGATGATGCGTCCCGGGGCAGGGTCTAGTGGTTTTTAGTATAATAACAAGCAACCAAAAGACCCCCCTATGGATATTAAATAGTTGGAGCTGACATCCCCATTTGTGCCCATCCTTCTCGTGCAGGTCCATAAACCCCCGGAACGCTTACTCCCGCTTGGCGCATAAGAACGGTCATTTGTCCACGGTGATGAATAATGTGTTTAACAAGTAATAAGAGTGTTGCAGCCTTGGACATGTTCATTCCAAACACATTCACTTCATCTGTTAGAGCACTGTCACTCCATTGTTCCTTTACAGCTTTGGCAGTGTCGGAACTAACTCGACTGAATACCTCTGCAATTTCCTTCGCTGATTGCGGAACGGTATCAGCGTTTTCGACAAATGGGACTTTAATGCCAAACTCATTTAGCATCCCGGGTGTGCTGGTCACAATATGCCAGGCAATTCTTCCTAATGTCCGATCATCTGGAGTGACTTGTTGCTGCAAGGAACTATCCGTTAACGCTTCTAATACATGTTGAGTAGATACAGCTTCATGATTCCAATCGTCAATAAATGCAACTATTGATGAATACATTGATTTCATTCTCCTTTTTAATAAACTCATTTTTATGACCTTTTCTAGGTATTTCCCTTTATCCTATTATAAATGCATATTTTGAGAAAAACTAATAACATTGGCATTTGCCAAAATAAAAAATGAACCCATTTTATTTAATTATACAATTGGCATGTATGTAAGTTCATTCTGGATTATGAATTATTTTTTGCAGGCTGTACAATACGGATAAATAAGGTTCTGCCCCACTGTGCTAACGCTTTAACTTACTGGGGGTCAGGCACACTGACCAGAAAAGATGTCCTTCATAAGAGCTATGAAGGACATCTTTGTAAATTTATCAAATTCGTGTGAAAAAAGGCACTCCTCTTTGAGATGTAGCCTATCACTATTTCTTATTTTTAAGGACGCGGCAAGAGCCGTTTTTCTTGAAACAACCGAAACCATTTTACAAACATTTCCTCTGTATCTTCCCACTCATGAAAACCCGCTTTATGGAGTTTCATATCGGAATATAGTGGGGGATATCTCATTTCTTTATGTCCGAATGAGAAGTAGTAATCTGCAAATTCAAATGATGAACCTACAAATTCTTTAATTCCCGGGGAAACAAGCCCATATTTTTCACAAATATATTTCCATTCTGTCTCTCGTTTTGGAATTTCCTCTGTTAAGCATAAAGGAACATTCTCACCCGGTTCCATCCCTAAAGTGTTTGCAATTGTTTTCCATATGGTTGACCAAACAAATACATCGCCGTTTGTAATATTAAATGCTTCCCCTTTTGCTTTTTCAGTTTCACCTGCCCATGCAATCGCTCTAGCAAGAAGATCTACATCCGTCGCCACAAGTATAGTTTCTACACCACCAGGAAAGTGAAGTGGTTTTCCTTCTTCCTTTAATAGAGCTGCATAAACACCAAAAGCGGTAAGAACATTCATCGGACTACCAATGGATTCACCAAAAATGATTGCTGGCCGAAAGATAGTCCATGACCATGATTTTCCTTTTTGTTTCTCTTTCAAATACTCTTCTTGTAACCAGTAAAAATTGGGTTGCTCATGCATCTCCGAAATGCCCTCTCGAGCGGGATTTTGAATCTTTTTAACATGCACACCATAGGCTTTAGCACCCTGCATTAAGGTGACATGTCTTAGAGTTTGAGAAGCCTTTTCCAAGGGTTCTAACATGTTTCGCAACATGAGAGCATTAGTATGAATCTGCTCCTGATCAGTCCACCCGGAAATTAAATTCGGCTTTTCAAATAAAGCTGTATAAACAACGTGTGTAATATCCAACATGCTTCCAAATACCTCTCGACACTGTTCCTGATTGGTTAAATCAACAGATACGTGCCTGGCACCAAAGGTTTCAGCGGGTTTCCTGCGAGAAACAGCAATTACACTGCAGTCATCCTTAGTCCCAAAGTATTTCATTACTGCATTGCCTACAAGTCCAGTTGCACCTATTATTAACACTTTTTTCTTCATCATCATTTCCGCTTTACCATCCGAATTTTGGCCTTATACGTTTTCTAAAACACTTAAAAATGGCAGAGGAGGTATAGATGCAGGGTCTGAAATCAAATCGATAACAACAGAGCCTTTGCTCGTAAATGCATCATTCAATGCTTCTGTTATTTTACCTGGTGAACTTACTCTAATACCTTTTACTCCACATGCTTCTGCAACTTTCGCATGATCTACAGCTGTAAGCTCGCAAGCATTTGTATTTCTTCCCCAACGTGCCTGCTCTGCCAATTTTTGATAGGCAAGTATTTCATTGTTAATGACTGCAACCACCACTTCAATTCCATGCCGCTTACACGTTTCTAGTTCACTCCATACATGAGCGAAGCCTCCATCGCCTGTAAGACAAAAAACCTTTCTATCAGGTTTTGCTACCTTTGCACCCATTGCCATAGGAAGCCCCCACCCGAGACCAGCTATTCCTCTAGGAAAGATAAATTTCCGATTTCCTTTTGCTGTTATATAATTCGCCAACCAAACTGATGAAAAGCTTGCGTCCGCGACAATAATATGTTCGTCGGTTAATTGTTTATCTAGCTCTGCTAAAAATCTTTCTACTTTAATCGGTGATTGGTCTGAGCTTTGAATTTGAGCCGCTTCTTCCCTATGTGCAATTCTAGCTTTTGAAATCGTTTCTTTAATCATAGGACGAATTTTCTCTCTTTTTTCCAAGTTTCTTCGTAAAAGGGCATGTTTTAAAGCTGCTAATGTTAACTTCGCATCTCCTGCTAATCTCAGTGCTTCATAGTTTCTACCAATTTCCGTAGGGTCAATATCGATATGAATAAATTTTGCATCTCTCGGTAATAAGTTCCATGAGTCTGTTCCATTCTGATTGGTTCGGTTTCCAACTAATAAGATAACATCGGCCTCTTGAACCATTGTTTTTAAATATTTTGTAGCTCCACCCTTTCCCATATAGTAACCGATGGGTCCAAGGGTTAAAGGATGTTCTTCATCTACTGAACCTTTTCCCATGGTCGTTGTTGCTACAGGAATCGAACATTCCTCTTGAATTTGGCGAAGTTCATCATTAGCACCTGAGGAAATGACCCCTCCCCCAGCATAAATAAATGGACGCTCGGCGTTTACTAGCAATTCTGCCGCTTCTTCAATTTTTTCTAGGTCGGCGATGGTTCTATCTAAAGGATAATTGGATAAACATGCCTTTCTCTCAGTTCTTACAGGATTTTTCGTCATATCAAAGGTTAAATCTTTAGGACAGAGCAAGACTGCTGGTCCTGGTCTTCCACTTGCGGCAGCTGTGAAAGCCATATCTACATAATCTTCAATTCGTGCTTCGGATGGAACCTTTTTTACCCATTTTGCTACTCCCGAAAATAGCTTTAGATGGTCAATCTCTTGGAATGAGTTTTTTTCCTCTTCAGCGATTGGCACCTCATCTACAAGGGCAACGACCGGATGAGATGCTTTTAAACATTCAGCTAAACCTGGTACTAATAATGTCGCGGCTGGTCCATTTTGGGCTGCCACAACAGGTACAGTCCCGGAGCACATAGCATATGCTTGAGCCATGTAAGAACCTGCATTTTCCTGTCTAAACCCGATTTGTTTAATCCCGAGATCTGAACATGCCAGCATAATCGTTTGCGGATTACTTTGGCCAAAGATATACTTAACGCCGTTACGTTTTAAAGCAAGAGCAAACCTCTGTGCATTTGTTAATTCTTTTTTTGAAATTTCAATTTCCTTATTCGCTTCTGTTAAATTTGTCATCATTTTATCTCCTCTTTCTATAGTTATTAATTTCTATTCAATACAACCAGCTTAAGTTCTGTCATTTCTTCAATTGCATATTTTATCCCTTCACGGCCCATTCCACTTTCTTTCACTCCACCATAAGGCATTTGGTCAACTCTGAATGTTGGGATATCATTGATCATAACCCCGCCAACATGTAGTTTATCGACAGCATCAAGGGCAGTATGGATATTCCCGGTATAAACTCCCGCTTGAAGACCAAAACGTGAGTCATTTACCTTATCAATAGCCTGATCAATTGAACTGAACTTATCAATAATCACCACGGGTCCAAAAACCTCCTGACAGGAGACTTTTAATTCCGGGTTGACCTCAACAAGAACAGTTGGCTGAAGTACGCCTCCTTCGACCAAACCACCTGTTACTACTTTTGCACCAAGTGATTTAGCCTCTTGGATCCATCCTATTACCCGTTCTGTTTCGCTTGGATGGATGAGGGCTGATACATCCGTAGAGGAATCCCTTGGATCTCCTAATTTCAATTTTTTTGTTTCGGTGACGAATTTAGATAGAAATGCTTCATATTCATCTTCATGCACATATATCCGCTGGAGGGAAATACATACTTGACCTTGAAATGAAAATGCTCCCGATACACATCGCTGAATAATTTTATTTATATCTACACCTTTATCAATAATTGCAGCTGAGTTCGATCCGAGTTCTAGGGTAACCCGCTTCAAACCTGCTTTATTTCTAATATTAATTCCCACAGTAGGACTTCCAGTAAAAGTAATCATATTAATACGCTTATCTGTTACAATCTTGTCTCCTATTACACTGCCACTTCCAGTTATAATATTTAGTGCTCCATCAGGTAGTCCAGCCTTTTGTAGTAATTCTCCTATAAAAAATGCAGATAAAGGGGTTTGAGAAGCTGGTTTCAGTACAATAGTATTTCCCGAAGCGATAGCTGGGCCAAGCTTATGAGCAACTAGATTCATAGGAAAGTTAAAAGGGGTTATGGCACCGACTACGCCTATTGGTTCATGTATTGTATAGGCTAACCTTCCTTCCCCTCCTGGTGCAGCATCTAGTGATATCGTCTCTCCATTTATTCGCTTAGCTTCTTCAGCCGCAAATTTATAGGTTTGAATCGTCCGGGTTACCTCAATTCGAGCGGCTCCAATTGGTTTCGCAGCTTCGACAGCAATGATCTCAGATGCTTCTTCTGCCCTTTCTGTTAATAAGGTAACTAGATTTTCAAGAATCATAGCACGTTGATGGGCAGGCATTTTTGCCATAATGTTTTTTGCCTTGTAAGCAGATTGGATGGCTAATTCTAGATCTTCATGTGAGGCTACTGGGATTTCACCAATGATTTCACCAGAATAGGGTGAAATGAGACTTTTATATTCCTGT
The DNA here is from genome assembly GCF_030915505.1 of Neobacillus sp. OS1-2. Classification (GTDB taxonomy): domain Bacteria; phylum Bacillota; class Bacilli; order Bacillales; family Cytobacillaceae; genus Neobacillus. The sequence goes on along the minus strand of NZ_CP133265.1, from coordinate 4,338,808 downwards.
GTTTCTACCCATTGTCCTTGAATCAGTAATTTTTTTTTCGTTAAACTATCAATCATGGCAATTCCTCCTTACTCTACTTTCAAAACTATTTTCCCGATATTCCGATTTTCAGCCATATACTGATGGGCTAGAGCTACATCTTGCCAGTTGTAAACACAATCAATAATGGGAGCTAGTTTCCTATTTTTAAATCTTTCCTTTGAAAATTCCTCAAACTTCCGTGTTAATTCAATCTTAAAGGGTGTGCTCCTAGACCTAAGAGTTGAACCGATAAAGTTTATCCTCTTTTGAAGAAATGGACCTAAATTTGCATTTGTTAGTTCCCGTCCACCTAGGGATCCCACAAATATCCATCTGCCATCAATCCCGATTGACTGCAAATTTGATTCCCAATAGGAAGCACCAACAAAATCTAGAATTACCTGAACACCGCTTCCTTTTGTTACATCATGAACTTTGTTTGAGAAATCATCCTCCTTATAGTTAACTGTGAAGTTTGCCCCTAGGGCGGAGCATCGGTCCAATTTCTCCGAAGATCCAGCTGTTACAATGCTTGTAGCTCCGATTTCCGTAGCAATCTGAATTGCTGCTGTCCCAACACCACTAGCTCCAGCATGTATAAGAACATGTTCACCTGATTTCAAATTGCCCAATACAATAAGGTTTAAATAGGCTGTCAGAAATGCTTCAGGAATGGCAGCTGCTTCTTCAAAAGTAAGCCCATCAGGTATTCTCATTCCCATATCTGCAGGAATAACCACCTTCTCAGCATATCCACCACCAGGTAATAAGGCATGAATACGATCCCCTTCTTTCCATCCTTTAACCCCGCCCCCTACTTTCTCTACCACACCAGACATCTCCAACCCGATAATCGTTGATGCACCAGGTGGTGGTGGATATAAGCCTTTTCGCTGCAAGATGTCTGCACGATTAATGGCGGTTGCTTTCACTTTTACGAGTAATTCCCCATCCTTTAGGATTGGATCTCTCACATCACCTATATACAGGTCTTGGTTTTTATCTTCTACAAGAATAGCCTTCAATTTTCCTTCCACCCTTTCATTGTCTATATTTTGTTAGTTCATGAAAGTCCCGCCATTCACATCTAATGTTGAACCAGTGATATAGCCAGCTTCTTCAGAACATAAGAATGAGACAGCCGCTGCCACTTCCCCAGTAGTACCTAACCTGCCAACTGCCGACAATTTTGCAAACTCAAGATTTTTTTCTTGAGATACTACCGCTGCCATTGGTGTAATGATTCGTCCTGGTGCAATGCAGTTAGCTGTAATCCCGTGTGTTCCATATTCAGCTGCTAGATTACGAGTAAAGGCAATTAATCCACTTTTACTTGCAGCATAGTGCGTTCCAGACACTCGACTAAAAGTTCTGGCTGCTTGGGAAGCCATGTTTACTACCCTTCCCCAGTTATTTGATATCATCAAGGGTAATGCTTCACGAGTGCACAAAAATGCACCCGTTAAGTTTACTTGCAAAACTTTATTCCATTCTTCCAATGAAGTATCAATAATTTTTGTTCTTACTCCATTTACCTTAGGTGATATTCCTGCATTATTAACCAAAATATCTAGGCGCTCATACCTATCGCTAATCGTTGAAATAACATTCTTAACATTTGATTCATTGCTGACATCCAATTCCATGTATTCAGCTAGTAATCCTTGTTCTTTCAATCGATATGTCTCCTGTTCCAATTTATCAGAAAGCATATCTGTCAAAACTACCAATGCCCCATCTTTGGCCAAGCGTTCTGCAATTGCTAAGCCAATTCCTTGAGCAGCGCCTGTGACAAGTGCAATTTTTTTGTGTGACTCCACTTACATTCACCCTCTCTTTTAATTCCGCATAGCGGAATTGAATTACGCATTTCGGTATGTACAAATAATACTCCCTTATGAAAACGGTGTCAATTTATTATTTGGATTTTTTGAAATATTTTATTAATTGTCTTCCTCCCGAAATATGGATTTGCCCAAACGCATTTAGTAGATTCATAGGATCGGTTAATAATATTGAGTAAATAAAAAAATAATAAAGAACCTATTTCTGAAAGAATTTATTCAAAAATAGGTTCTTTTAAGTCTATCGTTTTTTGGACTTATATTATTGAATGTGACTTATCCTTAAAAAGAACCATCTACTCTATTATTCCCCTACATTTGCCCTGTTACCCCATTCAGGTAGAGGAATAGTTACCTTATCTGTTAATCCAAACTCTTTCGGAAAAATAGTTACTACTTTTTGTTTTTGCCACTGGTCAATCATAGGAAAAGATAGTGTATTATTTTGAGTCTTCGGATCAAATTTAACGCCCCAGCCAACAATTGTTGATCCAATCGGCTTATCCATTGCTAATGCTGCTTCTCTAATCTTTTCTGGCTTTAAGGAACCGGCTTCAGGTATTACTTCTTTCAATAATAGGTACATCGCATTAAAGCCCATTGCTGCATGCGCGGAAGGGGTCTTTCCTTTATATTTTGATGCATAACGATCTTGGAACTCTTTATACAGTTTCTTCGCATCATCATTTAATCCATTCGTATTAAAATTAGATGAAGTACCGGCATTAAAAATACCATTTGCTTCGTCTCCAACCGCTGCTGCAAAATCAGGAATATTATGCGCTCCTCCATTGCCGATAAAGGCTTTTAGGTTCAACCCAGCCTCTTTTGCTTGACGCCAAAATAAAATACCGTCAGCTGTATATTGGCAAGCAATCACCACATCTGGTTGTAATGATTTTAACTTAGAAACAGTAGAAGAAAGGTCATTCGTTTTATAGCTATATGCTTCTGTAGCTACTAATTTCATGCCTGCTTTGTTCACAACTTCAGTGGCACCTTTTGCTACCATGGTTCCATAAGAAGAATCTTCGTGGACAATTGCAACTTTAATATCTTCATTTTTCATGTTCAATTTCGGGCTAACTTCTTTCACTAGGTAGTCAGCTGCAGCTCTTCCCAAATCTGACGCTGGGTAAATCAATCTAAATAAATATTTAAATCCACGAGAGGTAATATCATCTGCTACGGCGCCTTGTTCCCAATAAACTACCTTATTTCTTTCAGCTACCTGACTGGCAGCAAACGAAATGGCACTGGAATAAGAACCTGCAATTACACTAACCTTGTCGTTTTGAATCAATCGATTGGCAGAAGAAGTGGCTGAATTAGAATCTGGGGCATCCGCCACAGCAAATTCTACTTTTTTCCCTAATACACCATCTTCTTCATTTGCGATATCCTTAGCAATCTCAAATCCACGCATTACGTCATTACCAAGTTGTGCAAGAGGACCGCTGAGTGGCAGAATGACGCCAATTTTTGCAGCATCTTTCGAATTACTGTCAGAACTTGAACTGGTTGAACATCCAAATAATCCTAGGATCATAATTGATATAAGTACTAAAATACTTAACTTCTTTTTCATATAGCTCCCCCTTTAATAACTTTCATTAAATACCTAAATAGGCCTTTTTTAGATACGGATCTTCTAATAAAGAGTTTCCATCACCCTGCATAACCATTCTTCCATTTTCCAGTACATACGCTCTATGTGCGATTTGTAATGCATAATTTACATTTTGATCAATAAGAAGGATGGTGGTGCCTAGTTCATTTATATCCTTAATGGTCTTTATTGTATGTTTTACTAACAATGGTGATAGTCCTAAAGATGTTTCATCAAGCATTAGAACCTCTGGCATTGCCATCAGACCTCTGGCAATGGCACACATCTGTTGCTCCCCACCACTTAATGATCCTGTTAATTGATCTTTCCGATCATATAAGCGTGGGAAAATTTCATACATTTTTTTCAAATTTTCTTGTGCTTTTGCTCTTGCTCGTTTTGAAAACGATCCTAATTCTAAATTTGCTTCAACCGATAATCTTGGAAATAACCTCCTTCCTTCGGGAACATGAATGATTCCTGAATCAACAATTTTGTCAGATTCCATCTTATGAAGTGGTTGATCACGAAAAAATATTTCGCCATTTTTGGGTTTTAACAAACCAGAAATGGTTTTTAACGTGGTTGATTTCCCAGCTGCATTGGCACCAACTAATGCCACTATTTCACTAGGCCTAACCTGTAAAGATACGCCAAAGAGCACCTGAACATCCCCATAAAACACATCGATATTCCTTACATCAAGCATGGATTTCATCCCCCAAGTAGGCCTCAATAACCTTTGGATTATTTGCAACTTCTTCAGGTTTTCCAGTTAATATTTCTTCTCCATAGTTCAGAACAAGAATCCTATCGGATAAAGTCATCATGGCTTCCATAATATGCTCAATAATTAAAACGCTTGTTCCCCGTTTTTTTAATTCAAAAATGAGATTGATAAACTCTTTTACCCCTGTTGGATTTAAACCTGCCATCACTTCATCCAATAGAATTAACTCAGGTTCTGTTGCAAGAGCTTTTGCTACCTCTAATCTTTTTCGGTCAGAGATGGTTAGGTTCGATGAAGGAGTATCATAAGCCACATTGAGTTGAACAAAGTCCAACACTTCCATTGCTTTTTCCCTAGCCACCTTTATTGATTTCGTCCTTAATAGGCTGCCGACCATAACATTCTCAAGAACCGACATATTGGGAAAGGGTTGGGCGACTTGAAATGTCCTTCCAATCCCAAGCTTGCAAATATACTTAGGAGAACTTTTCTCAATCGAATGACCTTTAAATTGGATTGATCCACTATCGGGCTTAATAAATCCGAAAATTTGATTAAATAAGGTGGTCTTACCCGCACCATTTGGGCCAATAATCCCCAAAATTTCTCCTTCCTTCACTTCAAAACTAACGTTTTTTGTGACTTGTAAGCCACCAAAATTTTTAACAAGATTATTAACCTTTAACACTGGATACCTCCTCACTTTTCATTTCCATTTTTTTCTTTCTTTTATTCTTGAAAGAGGAAATGAATCCCATTATTCCATTTGGATTTTTTAACACTACCACCATTAATAGGACACCATAGATGACAAGGTGAAGGCCCTGAATAGAGCTACTAAACAATGCTCTTAATAATTCCCCCAACGGAATAATAATTACTGCTCCAATTACAGGTCCAGCTACAGTACCAATTCCTCCAATGATAGAAATTAGGGCAAGTTCGGTAGAAATCGTGGAAGCAAAAACACTTTCAGGTTCAATATATAGAATATTTTGGATCATAATCGTTCCACCAATGGCTGTAAAAAACGCACTGATGGCAAGGGCATAAAATTTAGATTTGCTCGTTGGAACTCCAAGCGCCTGGGCTGCATCATCATTTTCTTTTAATGCATTCAGAAAGAACCCAAGACGACTATGTTTTATTTTCCATGAAATAACCATGATTAAAATAAGGTAAACTAAACTAAGGTTGAAGTAACCGGTCGGACCATCAAAGATCATATTTGAGAAAGAAGGTTCATAGTTAATGGTTACCCCATATGGAATGGTTGTTTTGTTTCTAAAATATACAAATAATATCCTAATGACTTCCCCGATAGAAATCGTTACCATTGCGAAGAATACCCCACGAAGACGAAAACTTGGATACAGCGTGAGAAAACTAACAAGTACTGCTAATAGTCCACCAGCAAGCATCCCAATCCATGGTGAAACCCCTAAATAAACATAGAGTAATGTTGAGGTATAGGCTCCTATTCCAAAGAAGGCTGTATGCCCTAGGGATAATTGGCCTGCGTAACCCCCAAGAATATTCCAACTGCTTGCAAGACCCGCATATACAAACACCGTTGTTAAGACATGAATGTAAAATTCATTGGTAGTTATATATGGCAGCAAAAAGGTCGCAGCTATAAGGATGAATAGTAAAGTCATATTTTTAGTTTTCATCGAGCACCCTCCTGTTCTGACCCTTTTACGCCAAATAATCCATATGGTCTAATTATTAGGATAATAATAAAGAAGATAAAATAAGAAGCTTCCTTTAATTCCGGAACAAAAAGCCCTGTAATCGATTCTAGTAAGCCAACCAATATTCCCCCGACGATAGCTCCAGGGATGCTTCCAATGCCGCCTAGAACGACCACAACAAAAGATATCAGAATAAATGATACACCAGCTGTTGGAAATGCATAATATTGTGGAATAAGAAGTGCTCCAGCCAATCCCGCACATGCACATCCTATTCCTACTGCGACCATATAAATTTTCTTTACACTAATTCCCATCAACATGGCTGCTGAGCGATCTTGTGATACTGCTTGAATGGCTTTTCCAATGTACGTTTTATTAAGAAAAAGGATTAGAATCGCTAAGATTATCAAGGAAGTCACAAAAGCTACTAATCTAGAAACACTTATACTAATATCAGGACCTAACGTAAAAACAGTGTCTGAGTAGAATGTTTTTACTGTTCGGTAATCCGCCCCCCAAAGGGTTAATGCTAAATTTTGCAAAAGGATTGATAACCCTAGCGTCGCAAACACCTGCGTTAATTCTGGTGCATTTAGGGAAGGTCTAATAACAAACATATACATTAACGTCCCAATTAAAAAGAATATAGGTACGATTAAAATAATAGAAAAGGTTGGATCGAGATTAAATAAGGTATAGAACCAATACGTTAGGTACATCCCCAGCATGAGGATTTCTCCATGCGCAAAATTGACTACCTTCGCTACTCCAAAAATGAGTGTTAACCCAATACTAGCTAAAATATAAACTCCACCTAATAATATTCCGGAAATAAGTAACTGAAGAATCAACATGTTATCTCACCTCATTCTCTGATCTATTATCATTTGTAAATTGTCTCTAGCAATTTTTCTAATATTTTCTTCTGATAAAATTGAAGTTTCTAATTTTAACGTTGTACATTCTGGATACCAGTAAGGAAGACCTGTACCAAATAAAACCCGATCGACCCCTACCTTTTCTATTAACAATTCTAATGATCGAAAAGGTGTTTGGATGAAAGAAAGTTCAAAATACACATTCGGGTATGATAATAGATTAAATAGTTCTTCTGCATCTGTTATTCTCATGCCACCCATAATAAAAGTCGTATCTGGATGTTTATTAAAAAATTGTGCAAGTTCTTCTGTATTCGCGGTTGGAACCTTAGCATTTGGATGATGTACTCGTTCATCTTCAAATCGGTAGGTTACAAAAATCGGAATCTTGTATTCACTTGCTTTCACTGCTACACTATCAACAGCTTTTGAGAGGAGAGAATAGTCATGGTAGGTTGGATATAAACGGAAACCATATGAATTATACTCCTTTACTAATTGGTCAATATATTCGCTACAATCATATACATTGGGATTGATTGTATAGAAAGGCAGTAATTTTTCTGGATGTTCTCTTACTTGTTCATATAATTTTCGATTTACTTCAGGAAGATCACGATCAATACAAAATACACTATCCAAACTAGAGATGATTCCTTTTTCAATATTTACCTTCTTCATTAAGTGGAAAATGCCATCTAGATTATTGTATCTAAGTTGGTGAAATGGCCAGTTTCCAATATAGATATTGGAATCAAAGTAAGTAATTTTATTCATTATTGATCCCTCCCTAAAATTCGTAGGAAGTTTCCACCCAGTATTTTTGCCTTATCTTCTTCAGATAGATCCGAACCTATTATTTTGCCAATGGTGGAAGCAAAATCTACTCCAATACAATCTGATCCAAAAACCAAGCGATTAGCACCAATATGGTCAACCGCTTTTTCAATCATCCCCAGTTCTGCAATAGGGCTCGCCGTATCCATAAAAACATTTGGACAATGTTTTACCTTTAATACAGCTCGCTCATTGTGTGCCATGACAATTTTCACCTCTGGATATCTTTCAGCAAGATCTGCTACATCGATTGATCTTGATTCATTTGGAAAATAACCGGTTACCTTATCCCAAGTGTGTTGTAAAATTGGAACATTATACTGAATAGCCGCTTCTACAACCGGGAAAAATCTAGGATCATTACATCTTGTCCCCGTCCACATTTTTACACCAATCATTCCATATTCTTCAATTCCTCGTCTTACTTCATCTACCGCTCCAGGATATGCTGGATTAATATAGGTCCATCCCCATATCCTTTCTGGGTACAATTTCATAATTTTATACAAATCATCATTAAAGGAAGCACATTGTTCCTGAGTCGGTTCATGAATTAATTTTGTAGGGTAATAGCATCCAGGACCTAACGCTGCAACACAAAGCTTATCAATCCCAAAACGATCTGCACCATCTAAAAAATCTTCTACTTCCCGTTGAGAAAATGGATTGGTCAAGAGATGGGTGTGAACATCAATTATCATATATGTCCTCCGTTCTGCTAATCTTTAATAGTTTTGTAAAAATCTAGGTAACCTTATGTATAACTAGGTGAGTAGTAGTTTTTTTGTGCTTAATGAGTTATCTGGGATGGGGCGTAAATAATATCTTGGGACCCCCATTATTTAGGCATTCTTCAAATCCTTTTTCGAAATCCTTAAGATCCAAATATTTTTTTACTATTAGGAGTGCTTTAGATTGGAGCTTTTCCATTAGATTTATGGCAGTATGCCAATCTTCTTTTACCGCACTGATGCTTCCCGTTACGTTTAATTCTTTATATGCTATGTCCATAAAGGAGATATTTACCATTTTTGACGAGGTGCCAATTTGCACAAATTGACCTTTTGGCCGAAGGATGGTGAGACCTAAATTTACCCCATTTACATTACCTGAACATTCGAACACGGTATCGACTGTAAGGTTTTTCTTTCGAAGCACTTCTAGTAAATCACCGGACATGTCTACCATATCAACTCCCATTCGAGCTGCGATTTCAAGGCGTCCGGCATCAGCTAAAGTTCCGTAAACGATTACTCTTGCCCCAAATTGTTTTGCTACAAGGGCTGTGAACAATCCAATCGTCCCTGGACCAATAATGACAACTGTATCTGTAGGTTTTACATTAGCCTTATATACACCTCTTACAGCTACCGTCAATGGTTCAATCAATGCACCAGCATCATCGGAAATAGTATCAGGGACGGTATATACTTGTTGTTCATTAAGTTTGACGAATTGAGTAAATACTCCATCATAATCAAAGCCAATCCGCTTCCGAGTAGTGCAAAGATTAAACTCTCCACTGTGACAGTATCTGCATTCTTGGCAGCTACTGTATGTCGGCTGTGCAACAATTCTGTCCCCTACTGAAACTTTCGTAACCTTTTCTCCTACTTCCACAACCTCACCAATAAATTCATGACCAATAACAACTGGAAGTGCCTTATTATCAATGTGATAATTTCCGGTGTATAGCTTTAAATCTGTTCCACAAATACCCGCGCGCTTGACTCTTGCTAGCACCTCGTTTTCTGCGATTTGTGGAATATCAATATCATCTAATACAACATTCTTTCCGGTTTTTAATACAACGCCTTTCATCACTACATATTCCCCTCCTAGCCAAACAGCAAAATTAATTTCTTACGTTTATATAGAGATTTTGTACTAGCATACAATCAATAGATTCCGCAATTCGGAATGACATTACACATTACGGTATGTAGAAATCATAACCGCTGGTGAAAACGTTGTCAATATGTTTTTTTAATTTTCTGAATTGACTAAAATTATTTTAAAATACTAAAATAGTTTTCTCATTTAATCATCCCTAAATAGACAAAAGCGCTAAGTTTAAACTTAGCGCTTTTGTCATAATCTATTTACTTAACCATCCAATTTCATTGGATAACTTATTCCCCGCATCTTTTAGAACTTCCACGATTTTTGGTAATCGCTCATTACTAAATCTTGCCTCAATTGCACCAACACTTAAAGCAGCTACCACAATTCCCTCATGGTTAAATATTGGAACCCCTATTGCTGCCGTTCCAAGGGTAACCTCATTACTACTAAAGGCATAGCCATTATTTCTGATAATCTCTAACCTTTTAAAAAAATATTGTATTTCGCTAGGGCTTAAGTTTAAAAGATCAAAAATTTCTGATTGTCTGCTCATTTCCATATTTGCTAGGATTGCAAGTGGTGCTCCGCCTTGATTTAGTTGTAGAACATCCCCAATATTTGTTGTTGCATCCTGAATAAAATAGCTTCCTTTAACCGCTTCAATACAATAGGCTTTGTTATTTCGTTCAATAAACAGATAAGAACTATCCTCAAGTTGACTAGAGATTTCCTGGAGGTATCTTTTCGCACGTTCAGGAATATTAATCGTATTCATTACCATATTTCCAATTCTAAAAAGTTCAATCCCTAATCGGTAATACGGAATTTGACCTATAAAGATCTTTTCTAAATACCCAATATTACATAGTGTATTGCAGAATCGCATAGCCGTAGTTTTAGTAAAACCTGTTTGTTGATGAATATCGTGAAGTGTTAACATTGTTTGTTTTTTTGTAAATAATTTTAATATAACATCGACTTTTTCTACTGAATGAATGACTGATTTATCCCTGTTATCAATAACAATAACCTCCTCATACAAACGAATATTAAAAACGTCTATTACAAAATATTACCATGCTATAGATATTTTTCCTACACATTTTACTCAGCAAATGGAATGTTCAACTAGTATTAATATAAAAAATAACGCTATTATTCTTATCATAACTGAAGCATATTATAAATGCAGTAGTATTGAACCTATTTTACTTTACGAAAATTTAGGAATTGTCTTTTAAGGAAATCAAATTTGAGGGTTTAGATCTTTATATTTTCCAATAGAGTAGGAGGGGAATTTTAATCCCCGGCCTCTCACACCACCGTACGTACGGTTCCGTATACGGCGGTTCAATCTTTTAATTATCTAAGCTCATAAAGTTGGGAAATGTCTTTCAATCCCCACTTTGTGAGTTTTTATTTTTTTATCGCTTGATGTAGGATTTCACTTTTGGATATGCGCCAATATCCCTTCCGGGAATTAGCTAATATCATGGCATCGTCATGACTGATTCCATATTTGCGAAGCATTCTGTATTTGGTCTTTGGCTTTTTCCATCGCTTCCAAATGAGTTGTCTAAGTCGGTGGTTTAACCACTTCCGGATGTTAATGATAAATTGTTTCATACGAGCTATACCGTAGTAGTTAATCCATCCAGTGGTTAACTGGTTTATCTTCTTGATGATTTCTTCGAAAGTTCCCGGTTGTTTTCGACTGGTCGACTTTCTCAATTTATCTTTAAATCGTTGTTTTGCCGACTTGCTAGGTCGGCAACCGACTTTCCCATGAGGTTTTGTAGATTGAAACCAAGGAATGTAGCCGAAGTTGCCCCACAGACTTTACTTTTCTTTTGGTTAATGGTTAGTCCAAGGTCACTTTCGATATAGCTTGTGACACTATTCATTACCCTTTCTCCAGCTCGTTTGCTTTTGACATAGATGACGAAGTCATCTGCGTATCTAATAAAACGGTGTCCTCTCTCCTCTAGTTTTCTGTCTAATTTGTTCAAATAGACATTTGCTAAAATGGGGGATAACGGTCCACCTTGCGGTGCTCCCTCTGTGGTTTCAATATAGATATCTTTGTCTAGAATGCCTGAGCGAAGGAATTTCCAAATCAATTTAAGAACGGTTTTATCCGAGATGAACTCTTCCAAATATGCTCTAACTTTTTGGTGGTGGATTGTGTCAAAGTAGCTTCTTAAGTCGCAGTCCACTACTACTCGGTATCCTTCATGATAATGCTGTTCGGCAAGTTTAATTGCCTGGTGTGCATTCCTACCTTTACGAAAACCAAAGCTATTGTCAGAAAAGTATGGGTCTATTATTGGTTCAATTACTTGGAGGATAGCTTGTTGTACCACTCTATCCAACACACAAGGTATCCCCAAATATCTTTTGGAACCGTCTGATTTTGGAATGGCAACCCTTCTAACGGGTTGGGGCTGGTAAGTCCCATCCAAAAGCTTCTGTTTAAGAGGTTGGAAGTGCTTTTCCATATGTGTTTTCAATTGATATACGGTAATCCCATCAACCCCGGGAGCTCCTTTGTTACTTTTCACCTTTTCATATGCTTTCCAAAGGTTTTCATTTGCGATAACTTCGTTGATTAATTTGATACCATCTTGTTCTTTCATATCCATGTCGGCATCCCTACGCACTCCTATGTACCTTTCGGTTTCCAACCTATTTCTTCATAGGTAGCCATCTTTTGGTCTATACCTTGATGTTTTCTACGATTAGGCGGGGTGCCTACACCTCCTTGTTTTCCAAGATTTAAGATTGTTCAGTCCTTCATTTCATAAGGAAACTACTATGACCTCTGCTGACTTCTCACGATAAATCTTGTTTCAACCGAGCAAATTCGCTCGTCCGTGAGACCTCCCCGGGTAAGAGCGATAACCTTCTTCTCATGTAACTGCTATATTTACTGTATGGGATTTGGGCAGTATTGGACTTTATCTTGTTATGCAGACTCATCCGTCCCAATTCAGCCTTGTATATAGTTTCTGTTCGTCAGTTCGAGAATTTGCCGCCGGCTTCCTTCAGATTCCTCCTCGCGGAGGACACCCTTGCCATTAGCTAACAGTTCCTACTGCCAAGCCTGTAGTGGACTTGCACCACCAAGTTATCGCCCATGCCGGGCGCACATAATTAAAAGGATAAAGACTGACGTCTTTATCCCTTGGGTAATACGGTACCTTACAGCGCTCGCACTTTAACTGTATACAAGTAACGAAATACATTTTGCAAGATTATTAGTTTGTTAGATGTTGGAAAAACTCATAAGCCACATGATCAGTATAGCCTTCATGAACAACCTTACCAATTGCTTGAATCATTTCTTCAGGGTATTGGGATTGGAAAATATTCCTTCCCATATCCACACCAGCTGCCCCACACTGAATAGAGTTGTAGGCTAGCGTAAGGGCCTCTTTTTCTGGAATCTTCCTCCCCCTGCAACTACTAGTGGCACAGGGCATGCAGAGGCTACTTTTTCAAAATCCTCGCAGTAATAGGTTTTAACGATTTGAGCTCCAAATTCGGCCAGCATCCTTGTGGCTAACAAGAAGAATTGATTGGTCCGCTCCATTTCCTTGCCAACAGCCACAACACCCATAGTTGGAATGGAGTATCTTGAGCCAAAGTTTACTGCCCGGTTTAACTCTTCAATGGTTTCTTTTTGTCCATCCGCCCCAATAAATGTTTGAATGGCGATGGCACTGGCATTCATCTTAATGGCATCTTCAATGTCTACCACCATGGATTCATGGCTTAGGTCATCTTGGAGGACACTAGAACCAGATGATGCCCGTAATGCAATAGCCTTATTAAAGGTTGGTGGGACGCTGCTTCGGATGGCACCACGCGTACCCATTAAACAATCTGCATAATTGGCTAATTTAGGAATAAGTAGATCTAATCTTTCTAGTCCTGAAGTAGGTCCCATGAAATACCCGTGGTCAAACGCTAACATGACGGTTTTTCCGGAGGAAGGGTTAAAAATTCTGGATAAACGATCCTTCATCCCCCAATCATAATTGTTCGCCCCTTTCACATGGTAATTCCCATTGTTTGCGAAAGGAACACTCTCAGAAAAATCTTTTGCATTTTTGTTACCAATACTATCTGCCATTTCTCTCTCTCCTTAATTCCTAAATTCATAATCACGATTTAAACCGTTAAAAGTCGTAATCGTTCGTATTGTCCTTTGTAAATACAATGCGCTCTGGTAAAACAATAATGCCTGAATCGTCAGCCTTATAATCGTATCCTTGGATCGTGTTCGGCTCTACTTTAACGGAACCCATATCAGGGACATCAATAGAGTCCCCCACTTTCATATCATTGCCTTTAGCTAACCAATAAGCGACGTATACGGCAAGGGCCCCTTGATCTTTAACATCCCATAAACCATGGTTGGTAATAGTGCCATTTTCAATAAATTGTCTCATTGAATTCGGAGAAGCAAATCCAGTAATAATGACATCATCGGCTTTTAACCCTTTATTGGCAGCTGCTTGTGCCATTGCTGGAAGAGCAGTTGAATCTGGACAAATAACGGCATCGATATCAGGGAAAGAATCTAAAATACTTTCTCCAACCTGTAATGATTTTTGTTCATTGGCATCACCGAATTGTGTCGTGACAAGTTCCCATTTTGGATATTTTTCTTTTATATATTTGTTTGCATAATTAACCCATGAATTTTGGTCTGGTACGGTTGGGCTTGAGTAGAACCAGGCAATTTTCTTCGCATCATTGGGGTTATCCATCTGCTGTGCAGCCATATCAACGAGCATTTTACCTAAGATTTCTGGTGTTCCTTGGTTTACATAAACGGAACGATATTTAGGATCCACATCCGAATCCCATGTGACTACTTTAATGCCGGCATCTAATGCCTTTTTCAAGGCCTGATTCAACCCATCTGAAGAGACAGAGGAAATGGCTATTGCATCAGCACCGCTATTGACAGCACTATTAATAATTTGTACTTGATTCGCAACCGTACCTTCTGGAGCCCCATCGTATTTCACTTTAAAGCCCACTTTCTTGGCCATTTCCTGTGCACCGTCGTTTCCAGATTCAAAGAATGCATTCCCAGTCATTTTAGGTATGAAAACAACTTGAATATCTTTATCATCTTTCTTTTTGCCTCCGTCTCCAGAGTCGCCTTCATTGGATCCGCATGCAGCTACAAATAACATCACAATGGCCACAACAATCAAAAGCTTCATAGATTTTAATTTTCCCATTGCAGCTTAACCTCCAATATTTTGTTTTGGTGTGATGATTCTTTTTACATTTAGCCTGAAATCTGGATTAATCCCCAGGAATGCAACAGAGACAATGAGAAGGACGCCCGTAGCCAATCCGATATATTGGGTGGAAACTCCAGCCATTTGCAAACCAATCTGCAAAAAACCTAAAATAATGCTGGCTAGTGCTGTCCCAACAACACCCCCTTTACCTCCTGTGATTAATGTCCCCCCTAAGACAACGACAGTAAGAATAGGCATAAGATATTCAGCACCATAATCAGATCGTGCACTACCTAAATAGGAAGTTAAGACAACACCTGCAATTCCAGCACTTAATCCTGACAAAACGTAGGTACTCGTAATGATCTTTTTTGTATCAATCCCAGAGTACTCGGCGGTATTTTGATTAATTCCCGTTAAGTAAATATATCTTCCATATCTTGTGCGGTGCAGAAGGATATAGGCGATGAAAAACATACTAAAAAAAAAGATGACGGCACTCGGAATTCCCATAACTTCTCCATTGGCAATTTTGCTAAAGCTTTCAGAAAAGCCCGATATCCCTTCATAGGTACTGACACCAGACACGCCCACAAGCACGATCGCAATCCCACTATATAAAAGCATGCCGCCAAGCGTTATTACCATGGCTTGAACTCTGCCATAAGCAATTAGGACTCCATTGAAAAGGCCGCATAATCCACCAATTAATATGGCACAAATAATGGAAACCCAAATATTTAGACCAACCACTTGAGATAAGAGTCCCGTTACAACAGAGGTTAACCCGATAATCGAAACCCCAGAAATATCAATTCCTCCAGTAATAACGACCAATGTGACAAAAAAGCCAATAATAGCAACCGCAATAAAATCATTAAAACTATTTAACAAGATTGTGATATTCCAGAATCTCGGATTCATCATCCCAAACACGATAATTTCAGCAATAATGATGAGGAATAAGGCGAGGTTCCATCTCGGGATTTTCGTTAACATGTCATTTCTAAGCCTCCTTTTGCAGAACTCTAGCATTTAATCTTACTTTCTTTGCCTTTCTATTGGCACGAAACGCAAGAAGGGAATCAATAACGACAATGATAATTAACAGTGAACCCGAAATCGTATCATTCCAAAAGGCTGGTACTTTCATAAATACCAGAGCAGAGTTGATGGACGTTAAAATGACGGCACCTAATGCTGCCCCAATAACCGTTCCGATCCCGCCCATCAATGACACACCGCCAAGAACACAGGCGGCGATGACGGTCAGTTCAATTCCAGTCCCGGCATTAGAGGAGACAAAACCAATTTGACTCACAAAGATTAATCCTGCAATAGATGCACAAATACCTGAAATGACAAATGAATAGGTACTATATCTTTTAACAGGAATCCCCAATGATATGGCCCCGTCTGCGTTATCACCAATAGCAGTGAAATACCTTCCCTTACTGCTCTTAGATAGGTATACTTGAACGATTAGGACCCCAACAATAACGATAAGCGAGAATAAATTCATACCGAAAATATCTATAGTTGAAAGTTCCTTAATATTTGCAGGAATATTTTCTACCCATTTTCCATCCGTATAAATAACTTGGACCACTCTTGTTATAGAGAGCATGGCTAATGTCATAATAAACGAAGAAATTTTTAACTTTACGACTCCAAAACCATTAATGAGTCCGATGCAGGCGCCTATTAATATGGCAGTGAATACCGCTAGAAAAATAGTTCCCCCATCTCTAAGAATGGTTCCGCAAACAGCCGCACTTAATCCCAGCGTTCCACCTATTGAAATATCCAAATTCCCTGTTAATAGGACAAAGGTCATCCCGATCGCAAGCACAATATAAACCAAGCTGCTCTTCAGTGACTTATCGATATTCTGTAAAGATACATAATCAGTGTTGATGAAACCCACAACCACAAAAAGAAGGATTAAAAATAGTAAAGTTCTAAATTCTCGTTGTTTGATCATTTTAGAAACCCTAGCCATGTCCCTGATCACTTCCTTCAAATGTTCCAAAAGCTGCTTTCATCACATTGACTGCATTAATTTCGTCTAAGCTAAGGCAAACAGTGCATGTTCCCTGATACACTGCATAGATGCGGTCACTTATTCTGCCGATTTCTTCAAGGTCTGAGGAAATGAGCAGAATAGAAAATCCTTGGCTCTTTAGTTCTGAGATGATGGAATAGATGTCTCCCCTGGCAGCAGCATCAATTCCCCTTGTCGGTTCATCCATGATAATCAATTTTGGGTTCATGGATAGAGCCCTTGCGATTACAACTTTCTGCTGATTCCCGCCTGACAATGACTTCATATCATCCTCCTGGGAACCCACCTTAATTCTTAGTCGATCAATATACCGACTGGCCACCTGTTCTTCTACTTTCTTCTTCGTAAAAATTCCATGCTTTTTCATTATTTGTGATGTGATATTATTTCTGACAGAACTGATCGAAAAAATTCCGTTCAAAAATCGATCCTCGGGGATATAAGCCAGCCCGCTGTCCACCGTTTCGTTGATGGACATCCTTGTAATGTCTTTACCATCCAGATAGACTTTTCCGCTTTGGATTGGATTAATACCGTAAATCGCTTCGGCAATTTCCGTTCTTCCAGCCCCGACAAGCCCAGCAAGGCCAACCACTTCTCCCTTATAAACGTCAAAACTAATATTCCTAAATCCTTCCCCAACAATGTCTACCACCTTAAGGATTGGTTCTTCTCCCTCGTGGTTGGTTTTTCGTCTTTCAAACTGATCTTCATACAGATTTTCGTTTCCTTCTGGAAGCAGCCCTTGAATCAGCATTTCTTTCGTAAATTCATCGATTCTCCCTTTAAGTGTTACTTTTCCGTCCCGTAATATGACTGCATGCGTGGAAATCTGAAAGACCTCGTCAAGTCGATGGGTAATATAGAAGATGCCTACACCGGAATTCCGTAACTGTTTAATAACCTTGAAAAGAGACTCTGTTTCTGAAAACGTTAAGGTAGAGGTTGGTTCATCCAGAATTAACACTTTTGCCTTTCTTACTAATCCTTTTATTATCTCAAGCTGTTGTTGCTCAGCGATACTTAATGTAGCAGCTAACCGTTTCAAATCAATATTCCAGCCTAATTCTTTAATGAGCCTCATGGATTCTTCTCTCACTACATTTTTATGCTTACGAAATCCGATCGTAAGGTTTTGTTCAACCGTCATATTGGGAAATAGCAATGGTTCTTGCGGCACTAAATATATGCCTCTTTCATGTGCGGCGAATGGGTTTAAGTGCTCTACCTTTTCTCCATAAATTTCAATAAACCCCTCATCCGCTTTGTAAATACCGGTGAGGATTTTCATTAAGGTACTCTTCCCTGCTCCATTTCCGCCGATAATCGTTATGACCTCCGACTCATTAAGTTCTAAAGAGATCCCCTTCAAAACCGTGTTGCGGTTAAATGACTTACGGATATTTTCTACTGTCACTAAGTTCCTCGGCGCTTCCATAATACCCCCCTATCTTAGCACCCGTCTTGCAAACGCTTACTTTTATTATCAGTCTATTGCTGAATAATACTTTTTATTAACAAACAAACATTTTATTAGCTAGTAAACTATATATATTTTTAAGGATTACAAATATTACATAACCCTAAACACCTTATTAGGTATTCCCTCGTAGATTATATGAACTAGGCATAATTTTCATTACAGTCTTATTACAATATATAAGGGACATGGACTGGCGAACGAAGCGTAACAGGGTTTACATTTGTATGACTGCACAACAAAGGTAGCACAATTGTTTTAACATAAAATTTTTGTATTAAAAATAAACTGTAAAGAGTGAAGAAGATGACATATGAAAATAGCCTAATCATAAAAATAGCCTGGAAGTATTATATTGAGGGAATGACGCAAAATGAGATAGCAGAGTCTTTAAATCTATCTAGAATGAAAGTGATTAAATTCCTAGATATCGCGAAAGCAAACAACATTATTCAATTTAAAATTAACCTGGATCAATTTGTCCACATCGATTTGCAAAATAAGATCAAGCAGCAATATAACTTACAGGATATTTATATTGTTCCTTCTTCGAAAGAAAAACCGTTAGAGAGTCTGACTAAAGCCGCCGCCCACTATATTGAGGACAGAATTACCAGTGACACCATGATAAATGTCGGTTATGGCCAAGCCGTTTCAAGAACCTTGGGACATTTAACAATCTCAACTAAGTATAAAGTTACGTTCGTCTCATTATCCGGCGGAGTCAGATTTTACATTCCGACGGCAGTCGATTCATCTTCTGATTATTATACCAATCCCAATTACAACCATTACATTATGCCCGCCCCATTATTGGCATCCACTAAACACCTTGCTGAACAATTGATTCATGAAAAACCAATCAAGAAGATATTTGAAATGATTCCTTACTCCACCATCACGATCATTGGTATTGGAGCCGTAAATGAACGGGCCACCATTGTGAAGGAAGGATATGTAAACACGAATGAAATGGAAATCTATAAATCAATGGGGGCTGTCGGAGATTTATTAAGCCAATTCTATGATAAAAATGGAAAAGTTTTAAATCTAGAATTGCATAAACAACTGATTAGTACTGATATTCATCTATTAAAATCACTTAACCACGTGGTTGCGGTAGCAGGAGGACTCGAAAAAAAAGAAGCCATTATCGGCGCATTAAAAGGAGGATATATCGATGTCTTAATTACAGATGAAGCCGTTGCGAATAGTCTAATAGATTAAAATGCTGCAGACCAATAATTCCTAATTATGATAGTGAGGAAGGTTGATCGTATGGAAAAATACTTAATGGCGATTGATGCCGGCACTGGCAGTGTCAGAGTCATTTTGTTTGACACATTAGGCAATGAACACTTTGTTACACAATCAGAATGGACCCATAACGAAGATAAACGATATCCGGGTTCTCAGGACTTTGATATCAATCAAAATATGGAAACAATCATCCTTCTCATTAAGGAAATCTTAGCAAAAAGCAAGGTTCACCCAGAGAACATTGTCTCCATTTCAACAACGAGCATGCGTGAAGCCATTGTCCTATACGATGAAAACGGTCAGGAGTTATGGGCCTGTGCGAATGTTGATTCAAGGTCCAATAATGAAGTAGCGAACCTTTATAAAATAAGTGACACCATCGAAGCAGAAATTCACCATGTTTCAGGGCAAACCTTTTCACTAGGAGCAATTCCTAGAATTCTTTGGGTGAAAAAGAATATTCCCGAAACGTATGAAAGAGTGAAATACGTGACAATGTTGAACGACTGGATTACCTATCGCTTAACCGATGTGATTTCGGTTGAACCATCTAATGGGTGTACGACTGGTCTATTTGATATTAAAAATCGAGTATGGGATCCACGTATTTCAGAGAAGGTTGGTCTGCGGAATGATATTTTTCCAGTCGTAAATGAGAGCGGATCCATCATTGGCCATGTTACCGAAGAATTTTCAGCACTTTCTGGATTGAGTACGCAAACTTTAGTGATTGCAGGAGGTGGTGATGCTCAATTAGGATGCATCGGGATGGGAGTGATCAATGAAGGAGATGCCGCTGTATTAGGCGGAAGCTTTTGGCAATATGAATATACCACTAACCAGGTCGAAATCAATGATCAATGTAAAGTAAGAGTGAATTGTCATGCACTCCCAAATACTTGGCAATATGAAGCCATCGCCTTCTTTCCTGGATTGATCATGAGATGGTTCAGAGATACGTTTTGTGAGCTTGAAGCCTTCCTTCAAAAAGAAAGTGGTGAAAGCATTTATGAACAAATGGAGAAAAGAGCCCAAAATGTACCGGCTGGTAGCCATGGAATGATTTGCACGTTTTCAGATAAAATGAATTACTTTTCTTGGAAACATGCAGCACCTAGTTTCGTAGATTTTAAATTTGATGGTTCGTTTAATAAGGCCACCTTTTATAGGGCGATCATGGAGAATGCCGCATTTGTAACGAAGGGGAATATTGAAATGGTTTCTAAAATTACCAACACCTCACCGGAATCCATTGTGTTTGGAGGCGGGGCATCAAAAAGTGACTTATGGTGCCAAATTCTTGCTGATGTTCTTAATAGGAAGGTGAAAATTCCAGTTGTAAAAGAATCGACTGCTCTTGGTGCAGCGATATGTGCAGGTGTAGGTGCTGGCGTTTATCTAAATTTTAAAGAAGCCATCGATCAAGTCGTAAAGTTTGAAAAAACCTTCGAACCAAACGTATCGAATCACTTCATTTATGAAGAATTATATAAAAAGTGGGAAGCCATTTATAAAGTACAATTAGATCTAGCCGATCAAGGGGTTACAGAACATATGTGGATCGCACCCGGATTATAACTTATATAAAGGAGTGAAACCAATTGTCAGTTATAAACGAGAATGAGAGAGAATACCGATTTGGAGATAGTGGCCCCAAGTATCTTTTAAAAGGACCTAGAATGAACTTTGGTGTGGTTATGTTACAACCAGGACAAGATTTCACAGCCCATTATCATACCATCATGGAAGAAAACTTCTATATTTTAGAAGGCAACCTAGAAATTCATATTGACAATGAGATTTTCCAATGTAAACCAGGTGATTTTGTTCATGTTGAACCGAAAAAAGTCCACTATTTAATTAATAAAGGAGAAAAAGTCTTTAAAGCCGCTTTTATGCTCGCACCCTATCAAGAAAAAGATAAGGTTGAAGTAGATTACAAGCCATACGATAATTAATCTACATGTCAACACAGTAAAAGTCGACTGCAATGGAAGAAGATTTTAAGAGGATAGCAGTAATTGCATCCTCTTTTCGCTTCTTTTCTACTGTTCGCGAATCCTCCCAGTACTTACCTTTTAAGCGCTCTTGTAGCATAAAAGGTTGGAACATTGAATTCATGAAGTTTCCCTGAACCGTTTGTATCTTGGAAGATATCAGTTAGGATAAAACCCGCCTGTAATTGTCCCCCTATTTGTTCCTCAATCGTGTGGGAAAACTGGATGCCCCAATCATTTTTTAGCGACTTTTCATATAGCTCGGGATCCTTCAAGGGATTAAATGGGAGCTGATTGGCGAGCGTTGTCTCATCTTCATCAAACAGATAATTAAAACCGTTATCTAATCCGGCTAAGAGAATCCCTCCTTTTTTCAAAACGCGGTAACATTCCTTCCATATCGGAACAACATCCTCTACATAACAATTGGAAACGGGATGAAAAATCATGTCGAACGATTCGTCCTCGAATGGCAACGGCTTGGTCATATCAGCCCTAACTGTGTTGATTTCATAATTCTCTCTTTTTGCTACTTCTCTTTCACTTTCCAATTGCTTTTCTGAATAATCCAATACCGTACATGTTGCCCCTAAGGCCGAAAAGATTGGCATTTGCTGACCACCGCCAGACGCCAAGCCAAGGATTTTAGCACCATTCATTTCGCCAAACCATTCCTTTGGTACGGGTTTAGTCGGTGTTAGAACCACAAACCAATCATTCTTTTTCGCTTTTTCAAAAATCTCATGACTAATCGGCTTCCCCCATAACCAACCATCCTCTACCCACTTATCAATCGTTTTCGAATTTAACTCTATGTATTTTTGCTCCATCTAAGTCACTCCCCTTTGATAAATCTGCTGACTATTAATTGCTTACTTAAATCATGACATGTTTCTTCCGGAAATTCTATTCATTTCTCTGTTTTCTCTGAACATTCTAAATGGCAGCTGATTTTCATTGCTAATTGATATGACAGTTCAGTCTAATGGGAAACAATATCAAACACAAACATCTTTTATTCCAAAATTATAAATTTTGGAATAGCAAAGCAGGATAGAAAATAAGTAAATAAAGGGCCAAAATTCTATCATTTGCAGTGCATTTTGGATTACCAATTTTATTGATCTTTTAGCTGCTGAATCAAGGGAATCCGCACTTATCGGTTGGGGGGTCAGGTCATGCATCCGACATGATAAATAGAAGGAAAAATTCCGCCTAGTTAGAAATTTTAATTAAAAATGGCTTAAATAGACGGAGGAATTCCGCCTATAGACTCGAAAAAACCGATAATGAGGGGTTTTTCTTTGCATAATCGGAAAACCTCCGATTATTTCCCTTGAAACGAGCTCCATTTTGCATTTAACCGGAAACTCTCCGTTTAATTTACTTTTTGCAGATCACTTGATTAAGGACAGAAAAAAGGAATAAGGTGTATCTCAGAACCACTGGGGTTTACTTAAATAAGGTTTCCTACTAAAGAAACTCACCAATTTTGGCGAGTTTTACTTTTTTATATACCAATACAACTGTCTTTTCGGAACTTCCTCTTACATTTACATCAAAGAACAGTTTTCACTTGCTTCGTGTAGAAAAAGCGGACAATGTAAAAATACACTATTTGGATGACTAAAAATACACTTAGTACCACCATGGATACCTTTGTTAAGTCATAAAAGAAAAGGTGCGATAATGCAGTCAGGGCTATCGCTCCATGAATGAGGGCAACCAGGATCGGTGTGAAGAAAAGAATGGCCGTTTGTCTAGTAAGGACCTTTTTTAATTCTTTTTCGGTTAAGCCCATTTTCGCGATTGAATGAAATTTTTGTTTGTCTTCATCTAAATCCGCGTAAAGTCGGAAATAAAGGAAACTTCCAGCGGAGACAAAAAAGACAATCCCGATAAATAATCCCACAAATAAGACTAGACCATATTGCTGATTTAGTTGATAAATACTATAATCCCTAGCATTAAATTCATAAGAAGGAAGGTCGTCAGCTATCTTTCGGGAAGCTGAAAAAATGTTTTCTTTCCCCTCCGTAACCTGCCATGCATGAAAGTGCTCCTCCCTTTTTGGTGCGGGCAGTTCCTTGAAATCATGATCAGAAACGACATAATATGAATCAGTTGCTGGCAGTGCTTTTGAATAAATAACTTTCTTCGGCGTTAAGGTAACACCTGAATTCAATTTGATCGTTTGCTTTAGTAGATCTTCGGTTTGTCCAAATTCATTCCCAGCAAATTCAACTACTTGAACCTGACCATTTTGAATATCAATAGTATCTTCCCTAAGCATTCTAGCAAATCGATTAAAATCCGATTCCCTCGCTATAAGGATGGAATCTTGACCAATCTCATAATAGTGAAGCATTGTTTGCTCGTGATTTGCTTCCATCTTTTCTTCCCTAATCGTTTCATTAATTAAGGCGACATCCTGCTCGTCTTGATCATCAGTTCTATATGAAAATGTATAAGGATTGTTATTTTTCAACCCTGCAGTAAGAAAGGTTTGAAAACCAAACAATGTCCCAATCGCACTAAATGCAACAGTCGAAACAATCGCAACCATAAAAAAGGTACGAGCATTATCCTTCATTCGGAACGAAAGATCGGATAATAAAATCATGTTCGTTTTCCGCCAAAAGATGTTTTCATTCTTCTTAAATCTTCGGATCAGATAAACACTTAACTGGGTGAACAAGAGATAGGTACCGATGATTACGACAATGATCACTGGCAGCATTGCTGCAATTACGAGCGTTCCCTTCACAATTAAAGCAGCTGCATATCCAATTAAAATGAGAAATACGGCTAAAATCGTGAGAAAGATATTCGCTTTTGGTTCGCCTTTTGACTTTTTATTTCCTTTAATTAAGTCGATCAGCTTTCGACTGCGTAATACATAGGAGACAAATAACGAAATAAAGAAAAATAACAAAATAAAGGAAACAAAGGTTACAAAAACTGCTTTAATCGGAATATAAAAGTTTAGACCGTCATTCATGGCAAGCACATTTTCCCCAATTAATAAAATCCCTTTGGAAAAAATCAATCCCAACAAGATCCCACCTAATGTAGCGAAAAAGCCAATCACCATGTTTTCCATGAATACCATTAGACGTATTTGCCTAACGGACATACCCTGCATCATCAATAACCCAAACTCTTTTTTTCGGGTACTTAAGAATGTACTCATTGAATAAAGAACGAAGAAAAAAGAAAAGACATAGATAATTCCCGCTGAAATATTCATCCCTTTTTGTACAGTCAAATTCATCTCACTTCCAGTTAAATCAGGGTGAAAGGCGAATATCGCAAATGTAAAAAATACCATCACCGTAAACATACTGCTTAGGAAGTAAGCTGCGTACAACCGTTTGTTGCGAACGACATTATTAAACGCGAATCTGCGAAAGGTCATGGCCATCCCCTCCTAGTAAAGAAAGTGTATCGATAATTCTTTGGAAAAAGGCTTGGCGATTATCGCCGCGATGAATTTCTGAAAAAAATGCTCCATCTCGGATAAAAATCACTCGATTGCAATAACTTGCAGCTTGTGGATCATGGGTCACCAATAACATCGTTGTCGACTCATTTTTATTGATCGATTCCAACATCTCCATAACATCCTTCGACGACTTCGAATCAAGATTACCAGTCGGTTCATCAGCAAGGAGCATCTTGGGAATATGAATCATCGCCCTTGCCACAGCTACCCTTTGAGCCTGACCACCGGAGATTTCATAGGTGCGCTTGTTCATAATAGGGGTAATTCCCAATTTCTCCGCGATAACACACGCCTTTTGCTTCATCTCCTTCACCTTTTTTCCATCGAGAGTCAACGGAAGGACAATATTTTCCTCCACGGTTAAGGTGTGGAGCAAATTGAAGTCTTGGAAAACAAACCCAAGTTCACGTCTTCGGAATCTTGCCAAGTCCTCTCTATTGAGACGATGTGGATTCTTTCCATTGATCAATATCTCACCTGTAGTTGGTTCATCAATCGTAGCAATCATGTTCAAAAGGGTCGTTTTCCCACTCCCGGAAGGCCCCATGATGCCAACAAATTCCCCATCTTCAATAGATAAATTAATATTGTTTAATGCTTTATAGGCAATTTTACCTTCATAAATTTTACTAACCTGTTTTACATCCAACATCACAAGATCCCCTTCCTCTTTCTGATCTGTGATTAGTATACCTTGCTTATTGCTAGCTAAACTATCGATTCTTCTTTCACTTTCCTTACAAGCTTGTAAGGTTTTGAGTTTCTGAAAAAATAATGCGAAAGGTTGACCCTTTCCCCACTTCTGACTCCATTTCAATCTTGTGCCCAAGGATGTTTAGTGTCTCCTTCGTCAAATACAGTCCCATACCCGTGGACTCTCGAAATTTCCTGCCATTTTCTCCAGTATAAAAGGGATCAAATATCCGCCGTTTATCTGCTTCAGGAATGCCTATTCCAAAGTCTTTTACTTCCAAAATGGCTTCTTTCCCTCTTTCATAAATGGAAATGACAATGCGATTACTGGTTTCGGAAGAATATTTTACGGCATTATTGATAAGCTGAGAGAGGATAAAAAACAGCCACTTTTCATCGGTCGCCACCGTCACTCCTTCCTTTTCCACTTCTAGCTTAGGATAGACGTTGTTACGAATATAAACGCGTTTATGCTCTCCGTTCACTTCAACCACCAATGGCACAAGATTCACCGGTTTAATATGAAAATCCTGCTCAATCGTTCTTAGCCGTGCCATATAGAGGACCGTGTTCAAGCCTGTTTTCATCCGATCGGTTTCTTCTCGGATGCTGGAGGATTCGGGTTCATCTAAATTTTGGGCAGTAAGTTCTATCACCGACAAAGGGGTTTTCATCTGATGAACCCATTGATCCATAAACTTCCGATGCTCCGCCTGTTCTCTTTCGGCGGATTCTAATTGACTTTGAAAAAGTATGTATTGGTTACGCAGCACCTGGTCAAAAGCGATTGAAATCGGTGCTTGATCTGTTTTTTGAAAGCTGTCATCTAGTGACTCTAACGGCTGATTCAAACGCTGGTACAGCTTCTGACGGGATACATAATAATAAGTTAGATAACAGCCAAGAATGAAAAAGCTAAGGAATGCAGCATAAAAAAACAGCTTGATATCGCGATATCCATCAAGCCAAAAGATAGAAAGGATGATAACCAATTGAACAGCTTGTACAACAATTAGTAAGGAATACTCCTTAAAAAACAATCTCATCCCTGATCTTCCTTCCATGAAAGGGTTAACCGATACCCTGCCCCTCTTACTGTTTCCACGGCATCTTGTAATCCAATTTCCTGAAACTTTTTCCGAACCCTCGTGATATTCACATTCAATGTATTTTCATCGACATAGCTTTGGTCATCCCAAAGCTTCTCTAGTAAATCTTCACGACCAGCCACCCGCGGATACCGTTCCATTAAGCTTTCAATAATATCTGCTTCATTTTTTGATAAGGAAATAGTTTTGGTGCCAAAGGTCATCTCCATTCGTTCCGGAAAGAATGTAAGACCCGCGTTTTCTACTACCCGATCCTTATGAATGTTGGCATATTCCCCATATGCACGGCGCAGCTGACTACGGATTTTAGCCATCACAATTTCCGCACTAAACGGCTTGGTCATATAATCATCGCCACCATTCTCTAATGCCATCACCTGATCCATCTCCCCAATCCGAGCCGAGATAAAAATCACAGGACACACTGACTCCTTCCGAATCTGCCTGCACCAATAATACCCATCAAAACTTGGTAAATTAATATCTAAAAGAACCAGATCTGGATTTATCTCATAAAATGCCTTCATGACATGTTCAAAATCAATCACACACGTCACATCATAGCCATATTTTTCAATGTGTGTTTTCAAATGTTCGGCAATTTTAGGATCATCCTCAACAATCATGATCTTTTGCATGTTTAATCACTCCTTATTTCAGATACCATTATGTCACAGAATGAAATCACCTACAAAAATAATCTTGTCACTTGTTCAATAACCCCGCATCTACTTTCTTAAGGCTAAAAGAAAAACCCTCCATAAAGAGGGCTTAGTACTCCAATATGAACCACTCAAACAGCCTGCTAACGCTAATCAAGGGGTATTGCTTTTATCTTTATTCCCCACCCAAATTGATAAAATAAGAATAATAATCCCAAAAATGATATTGTTCCAAAAGGCACCGGAGTTGTCAGCGAAATCGTATACCCAAGATGAACAGACTAACCAAATACCAATTAATCCAGAAAGCCAAAGTTGCCACATCCAATATCGCCTCCTTCCCATGAAGATTCGAAAATTGGAGTACTGACTAAATTCTATTCCAAATTTTTAAAAAATATTACCTAAACGTATAGGAACTTTGCTCTGGAGGTGTTACCGTAAGGACTAAGTCCATCAAAGAACAGCTAACGCTTGTGAACCCAGATAAGAAATGTTGTTCCAAGCTGCGACCTGCAATCTAACCAGCCTTCCATCCGCTTGAATGGCAAATACGGAAACCGTTCATCTCTTATGATTAAAGCAGTAAATACATCTCAAATTGTTTCAGCACTCCCTTTTTAAAACCTTGCTTCTTAAAAAATCCCTCAAGAAGGCTGTTATTGGGAAAACCTGCCGACATTTTGGATAGATGGAGCTCATGACCGGCTGTTTGCAAAAGCTGTGTCCCTACGCCCTTCCCTCTTTCTTTCCTATCGACCATTAAAAAATGGATGGTTCCGGCTGCTGAAATGGCTAAACATCCTGCCAAGCCGTCTTCTCTCCTAGCATGATAATATGAGATATTCCTAGTTTGTTCGATATAGTCGAGATCATTCTGCCAATTAATATGATAGTCCCAGTTTCCTACTGCTTGCTTGAACTCTTCAAAATCGATTCGATTAATAAAAATCTCTGAGTCTGGTTTTTCCAACAATGATAAATCTTCAAGAGTATAGTAGACAAGATCATAGATTTTCTCATAGCCAAGCTTTTCATAAAACCGAACCGCCCGATCATTGCCGACAATCACTTCAAGAAATAACTGTTTACAGCCGTGTTTCATTGCCTCTTGTTTGTGAAGTTCAAACAGTTTCTGACTAATTCCTCTACCTCTATAGGCTGGATGAATCGCTAATGTACCGCATCTCATCGTTTGAATGCCTTCATATATCTTTATCCCACCAAGAATGACACCTACTGGTTCATCTTGATCAAAGGCAATAAAGGAGTTCTCTCTCTTATTCCCTTCAGGACCAAAGAAGCGGGCGAGAAATACATCCTCAGCTATATCCATCTTAATGATATAATCGGAAAACCCAGTATGAAAGGCTTGGTAGATAAACTGATCCTTTACTTCTGTACAACAGTAATAGCGAATAGTATTTTCTAGTTTCAATTAATTCTGTTCTCCCCTCGAAATAGTTAGTTTAAAATGACTTTATCGATAAATCTTTTCCGTAATAATTATTTCGAGGTTTCTTTAAAAATTCCTACCCATAATTCCGTAAAGGGAACAAAGCCAAAATAAACTAGCCCGATTCAATTGAATTAGTGGATTGTTTCTTATCTACTCTTACTTTTATCTCGGCAATTACTAGCATGAGTAATGGAATAATTACTTGAAACGGAAATGCGTAATAGGTATAGATTTCAAACGCCCATTTTCGCATTTCAAAAATACTATCATAAATTGTATAAGCAAAAAAAATCATTAATAGACCATTCTGGATTACAATGGAGCGATAATCGTGTAAATTGAATAACTTAGCAAATCCAATACTGCAAACCAATAAGCAAATACTGCCTTTAATAAATACACCAAATATAAAAATGACTGCCACGGTTAGCTCAATTCTTTGCAAAAAATCCCCAATAATAATTCTACTCACCGCAACATGCGCGGGAAAATAAAGTTTAGGAAGGATCCCTCCTAAAATAAGAATATTACGTAACGTTATGAAGAAAATTAACAATCCTGCAAAAACAGTTCCCTTCAGAAAAATCTTAAGCGGTGATACTTTTGTTTTTAATGAAAAAAAAGCACCCAGTAACACCACAGATTCTGCAAAAGGGAATGCAAATGTAGAAAATCCCGCTTTCATAATGGGCGAAAATCCATTACCGAGAATGGGTTTAATATAATGAAAATGTAATTGGGGTATACCCATAAATTGAACCACAACGATAATAAACAATAAGAATGGAAGACTTGTGGCACTTATTCTTCCAATCACTTCAATGCCTGACCTTACAGCAACAATACTGACTATACCTAAGCACAAAATGGGAACAAAAAGAGGGGTTTCAGGCATAGCTGAGGTATTAATAAACTCCCCAAAATTCCGCATAATTAGTGCCCCTAGGTGAAATGTATACCAAATATAAATGATGGCAACTAATTTGCCAATCACTTTTCCAAAAATTTGATCGACAATATCATATAGTCCTTTCTCGGGAAAAAGTGAAAGGAGCCTCCCGTAAACTAGAACAATGGGGATTGATAGGGATACCCCCAATAAAACACTTATCCACGCATCATTTTTCGCCCCTGTCCCAACACCAAGAATAAATGAACTTCCTATGTAAAATATGATTAATATGCAGGTTGCTTCTTTATCTGTTATTCGTTCCTTCCGCATTCCCAAACCTACTTTCCAAACAATGACTCAATTACGTTTTGTATGGGGATAGCAGGGCTAGGTATTTTCCCCCCAAAACTTAAGACTAAAGCAACTGTAAAAGAACATAAACCCAAAATGGCATTTAACCAGAAGTCTTGCCAATACTTTTGTTTATATAAGGGAATAAACTCATACATGAATAAAACAGCATATACGACCAAAGGAATTACAAACAGGTTAATCTCCCCTTTTTAACGGCTCTGCAAGCATACCACTACCTTTTATATGGACATTCGATGTAACATTAACCGGTAAATCTTGAAACTTATTTTCCCATGATGATTTAATTTGATTCCATACCTGTGGATCCTCTTCTCGAATTTTTTCTCCAAAGCCAAAAATATCAACCTTGTATTCACTTTGTACATGTTTAATAACTTTCTCTACTCGTTGACTTACTATTTTTTCAAAACTCTTTTCCAGTAAGTCTTTTTTACGTTCTTCCATATAGTTCTTTTTGCCGTTAATTTCATCTATCGTAACGGTGGTATCGATATTGACGTTCATTTTAATGTCAGCCTTATTAATAGTGGGTTTGAGATTCGTTTTACTTTTAAAAATTTCTAAGGAAATTTGTGAAGATGTAATGTCGTCTTCTTTACCCACTACGAGTAATCCTCCGCTAATTTCATCTCGAACAAATAAGAAAGCTTCCGTTTCCTCGCCATCTAAGAATCCTATCAGTTTATCCTTATTAAAAATGGCCGTCCCATTCATTTTAGGTAATCTTTTTTGTAATGCCACCACCGGTAAAGCGGTGACAACTCCAGATGCCTCAATTTCATTAATAACCTTCCATATTTTCACAACAGGGGCTTTGTTTAATGACTTCTGATTTTTAAGCATTTCTTCTAATGCTAAAGACACTATTTCCTTGGGAGCTGGTTCGCCCAAAAGGATTTCCCTTGCCGTTTTCTCTTTTGATACAAGAATATTAATATCCGCTCTCGTTTCAGAATCTCGGTGAAACCAATCAAGTATCTCTAGAATTCCTTCCTTCGCAATATCCTGACTGATAATCACGGCCTTATTGTGACTCCAATATAATCTTTTTCCCGTTAATGCAATTTCGTTTCGAACTGCATCAAAAATAGTCTTTCCACTTATAGTAAAACTTTTGGATTGAGTTGGATGTTCTGCCCCAGCTTCCATTTGAATAGTTTCAACCGTAAGGTAGATCCGACCATCCTTTCCTTTATCGATGGCTACCCCCCCGACAACGACCAAATCCTCAATTTCTCGGTAATTCCAACATCCAGAAAGAATGGCGAAGCAAAGTATGGTAGTAATCGTTAATAAGCATTTTTTAATTCTCATATAGAAACTATACCTACCTGTTTTTTCTACTTTGTCTTACCAAGTTTTTAGCGCCTATAATTTTTGGTCTTAGGGTCATAGACCACCATGGTACCCGAATCCAAATGTCTTGACTATTATGATTCTTCACAGTTGTCATACCTAACAAGTAAGGAACACCAAAGGAGCGAATATTCAAAACATGAATTATAATTAATATCATTCCAAATATATATCCATATATACCCATAACTGCTGATAAAAACAATAAAAAGAACCGCGCTAAAACAACAATTCCTATCATGGTAGGGCTTAATAATGTCATTATCCCCGATAAAGCAGTAATGATGACGACAGGCGCACTGATTAACTTTGCTTCCACGACAGCCTGTCCCAACACTAATGTTCCTACAATATTAACAGCTTGACCTATCGGGGCTGGCATCCTAATTCCTGCTTCTCGAATAATATCAAATACTAATAGCATACCAATCAATGAGACAATGCTTGGAAAAGGAACGCCCATACGAGATGCGGATATACTAATCAGTAATGGAGTTGGCAGCATTTCCTGATGAAAACACGTAATGGCTAAAAAAATAGCTGGTAACCCCGTTGCTACAAATGCTCCTGTCATTCTGAGAAGTCTGTTAAAGGTTGCAAATATATAATTATTATAATAGTCTTCATTTGCATGCCAGCCTTCAATTAATATGTATGGTACTGTCAATACAAAGGGACTTCCATCTACGACAAGGGCTATCCTTCCTTCTAATAATTTTGCTGCAATCACATCTGGCCTTTCGCTATAACCAACGGTCTCAAATGGTGAAAATGGAGCATCGTCTATCAATTCTTGTATGTAACCGGAGTCTAATATCGCATCAAGTTCAATCGCATCCAGTCGCTTTTCGAGTTCAGTTATTATTTCTGTAGAGGCCAAGCCCTCGATATAGCATATACATGTTTTGGTATGCGTCCTTTTGCCAATCTCTTTAAATTTCATCTTTAGGTCCTGATTATTTATGATTCTCCTTATTAAACTTAGATTTGTCATAATTGCTTCAGTAAATCCTTCCCGTGGTCCCCGTACCACCCTTGCAGATTCGGGTTCGGAAATAGATCTCATTTGCATGCCTTTTGAATCAATAATTAAAGAAATGTCATACCCATTGATTAATAACACTGTATCTCCGCTAATTAAAGAACGAACCATCTTGTTCGTATCGTGTTCTTTCACTACATTATTTGAGACAATTATTTTATTTTGCAGTTCTTCCAAAAGTTGAATCAATGAAATTTCTTCAAATAAATTATTTTGCATAATTGGTTGGATAATATTTTCATTTATTATTTCTGTATTCACCATTCCATCCAAATAAATTACACAAAAAGTAACATCTGATAAAAATTTATTTTGAATCTTCCGTATTCTTAGGGTTTCATCTCCATTAAATATGTGAGTAAATAATTCAAGATTGGATTCAAGATTGTATCTTAATGATGCCTCTTTATTTACCTCCTGAATATGGTTACTATCGCGGTTTTTGCCGGAGTCCATTTTTCGTGGCATTTTGACTTCACCTACTTTTTTTAGTTACGCGTAGTATTTCCAACTTTGAGAAAACAATCGGCAATCATGACATGTTACTTTTCAGCTGTAGTTCATTTCATCATTTGGAGGATGCTCCGTTGCCCATAAAAAAAGCAAGACCTAATGGCCCTGCTTGTTAGTGAACATTCCATGTCTAGAGCTGGTCACAAGTCAAAATTTACTGGTATAAGGGACTTCTTTACTCCCCCTCTTTCAAATGCTCCACGAGTCTGCCAAGTAAATCGCTTAAAATCATTATTTCTTGATCACCATAAATATGATATGTCTGGGCATTAAAATCATTTCGTAAGGTTTTCAATTGCTCATAAACACGAATTCCTTCCTCTGTAATTTTCACCCTGGTTCGTCTTTTATCTTCGTGGTCTTGAAAAAGCGTAACTAAATTTGATTGCTGTAGTCGATTGATCATTCCCGTCATATTTTGTTTTGTTACCAGCATTTCTTCTTTTAAATCTCCAATGGAAATATCTCCTCTAGTAATAATGGTTCTAAGGATTACCCATTGCTGTATGCTGGTAAGTCCAACATCTGCTACCATCTTTGCTCCATATCTACCTAATAGATTAGATAGCCTAAAAAAATCTAACGTTATGTTTGTTTTTACATCTTCCATACAAACCTCCGCGTCTCTATTTTATTGACAATCTTAATAAAATAAATAAAATTAGTCAATGTGTTGACCAAATTACGAAGATATCTTAAACTAACTTAGTCAACATCTTGACAATTTACTGTTTTTTTATTCTATTATTTTTAAAAATGAAGGAGACAAAACATGCCAAAAAAAAGTACGAATCGTAAAATGGTCACCGTTGCGATGCTGGTTGCCATTCTATTAGTTGCCATAGATGTCACCGTCGTCAGTACTGCGATGCCGCAGATTGTCAGTGACCTCAGCGGGTTAAAGTTAATCAGCTGGGTATTTGCCATCTATACGCTTACCACTTCTGTCACGACACCAATTTATGGTAAATTAGCTGATTTATTCGGCCGGAAAAAAGTTTTTATCACGGGAGTGATCTTGTTTGTGGCTGGCTCGATGTTGTCGGGTGCAGCTCAGACGATGACTCAATTAATTTGGTTCCGTGCTTTTCAAGGAATTGGGGCTGGTGCGGTCATGCCGTTAACGTTTACCATCATCGGTGACCTTTACCCTGGTGAACAACGTGCCAAAATGCAAGGAGTATTTAGCTCAGTCTGGGGAATTGCTGGACTTCTTGGCCCATTGGTCGGCGGTTTCTTTGTCGACCAAATTAGCTGGCGATGGATTTTCTATATTAATTTGCCGGTTGGTTTAGTGTCGCTAGTGTTAATCACGGTCTTCTTCCATGAAACAGTCGATTTGAAAAAGGACCGAAAAATTGATTATCTTGGCGCACTTACTTTTACCATTGGAATATCAACACTATTATATACTCTTCTAAATGCTGGTCCTGGGCAGAAATATGCATGGAATTCAACAGCTATATATGCATTATTTGCTGTTGCGGTAATTTTTATCGTGCTGTTTGGCTATATAGAGACCAAGGTGAAGGAACCAATGCTACCTCCTTCATTATTTAGGATTCCTGTGATTCTCGTATCCAATTTCATCGGCTTCCTAGCAAGTGCTGTCCTCATTGGGGTTAATGTGTATTTGCCTATGTGGATTCAAACCATTCTTGGCCATAGTGCCACGAGCTCAGGCCTTACACTCATGCCAATGTCGATTGCCTGGCCTCTAGGTGCCACTTTTGCCGGGCGGTATATGTATAAAATAGGTTCAAAGTTTACAGCTATTCTGGGTGCCGTTTTGATTGCCCTCGGTGGAACCTGGCTGCTTGCGATCGAACTTGACTCACCATATTGGTATTTTGTAGGAATTATGATTGTCATTGGTCTGGGCATGGGTTATGCAACAACTCCTACAACCGTCCTTGTTCAGTCGGCGGTTGGCTGGCAAATGCGTGGAGCAGCAACTGCATCAAACACCTTTACGCGGTCCATTGGCCAAACAGTTGGGGTGGCTATTTTTGGTACAATTTTTAACAACTCGCTGATTACGTTTGGAAAAGAACATACTGGAGGATGGAGCAGAGGAGGTAATATTAGCGATGCTTTAAGTTCAGAAAACATGGACAAGCTGCCTGCAAGTGTCCTTACGATGATCCATGAGGGACTAGCCCATGGGATGCACCTCGTGTTTATTCTCGTGTTTTTTATTGGGGTTGCAAACCTCATCGCTACTTTCTTCCTTCCATCACACAAGAAGGTAATGGAGCATCAAGAGCAAGTACAACATTAAACGGAAAGCCGCCAATGATGATGGCGGCTTTCTTTTTTATAAAAATCTTCTCAGATTTCCTAGCGGGTTCAGATACCTATCCCTTTTATAAACACGCATTTAAAAATGTCCTCCTATATGTTATACATTTTGTTATGTAAACCTTTGTATAAAGTATTTTAAGGCCAAGGCGCGGTTATAACTGGACGTAGATTTCTTTGAAAAATAAACGGAAAGATTCCGTTTATTTTGGGAAATACCCATATTTCCTTATAAATAAAGGGAGTTTTTCCGGTTATATGATCAAAATCTTTGGATTTTGCCTTATTTTGGTCTTCTGTCAAGAAAGTAGACACAAAAGTTTGAGATATTCTTTATTAAAAAACACTACCGCGCTTCGCTTGCTGGGGTATTCAAAATGATCAATTAAAAATGCCTAATTGATCATTTTGAATACCTAAAGGGAATTTATGAGATATATTCTGGCTCATTTTGTAGATGCATTCTCTCGAATTGATTAGGTGAAAAATATCCTAATGTTGAATGTTTCCTCTTTTCATTATAAAAACTGCTTATATAGTAATTTATAGCCTTTACAGCTTCTGCTCTAGTCGCAAATTTCCTCCTGTAGATCAATTCCTTCTTGATTGTGGCGTGGAATGACTCGATACACGCGTTATCGTAAGGATCGCCTTTTTTACTCATACTAATTTGCATTTTGTTTTCCTTCAGGATGTCTGTATAGTCACTAGAACAATATTGAGAACCTCGATCCGAATGATGGATTAACCCTTCATCCGGCTGCCTGGAAATAAGCGCCGTATTTAAAGTTTGGATAGACAACTCTTTTTTCATGTGAGCAGCCATACTCCAACCCACGATTTTTCTTGAGAATAAATCCATGATAGTTGATAAATAAACCCATCCCTCAATCGTCCAAATGTAGGTAATATCCGTAACCCATATCCGATTAGGTTCGTTTACATTGAATTGACGTTTGACCAGGTTAGGATAGATCTTTTGATCATGGTTTGAATCAGTTGTTACTACGTATTTTCCTTTTGGGGAAGCTGATAACCCTAATTTCTGCATGATACGTGCCACTGTTTTCTGAGAGACATTATAACCCCATTCTACCAGGTCAGCGTGTACTCTTGGGCTACCATAAGCTCCTTGACTTTCATAAAAGGATTTACATATTTTCTGTTCAATCTCTTTACGATAAATTTCTTTTTCAGATTGAGGCTGATTTTGGGCGCGTAGCCATTTATAATACCCACTCTTGGAAACTTCAAGTACCATGCACATCTTCACAATGTTGTGTTCATCCGTATGGGCCTGAATGAAGCTATACTTTACGCTTGGTTTTTCGTGAAGATGTGCATGGCCTTTTTTAAGATTTCATTCTCCTCTCGTAGCTGTTGTATTTCTTTTTCATGTTGTTTTTTCAACATCTCCAGCTCTGAAGGGGTAATATAGTTTTCTTTTGATTGATCACCCTGGTTTTTCTTTTTGTACGCTGCCACCCACCCAGATAAAGTCTTGTAGGAAAGCTCAAGTTCACGAGCCAGGTCTGATGCCTTTCGCCCTTCTTCCACAACTAATTTCGAAACGTAATCTTTATATTCCTGATCATGATGTTTCCCCATGTGTACACGTCCTTTTTAATGATGATTGTATTATAAACTATATCTCATTTGTCCGTGTCCACTTTTTAGACTAACTTTAATTTTGAGCCGTTAACCGGAATACCTCCGCTTATATCTGCTTCTTACACTTCCTCTTTATCCATTAACCGGAAATTCTCCGCCTATAAATTTTCATATCTACACAAAATCAATAATGAATAACAGAGCAAGAACCAAAGAAAAGCGTGGTGTTGTAAATAAAAAATGACCATCAAATTCACATACAAATTGATGGTCATTTTCATATACATTTTTTAGTTTTCTGATAGGTCCGTACCTGTTACAGATTTCCTCTGAATATTTATTTCTCAAAACCTCTACCTAAGGACTACCTGTTTTGTGCTTGCATCAGTTCATATATCTTACGCGTGGTGTTTACATTTCTTACCGTGACTTGTTTGTATATCCTTGATCCAACAATCTTTGACACTCCGCTTTTGGTAACATTTTTCTTGTCAACCGACCATAGGATCGCGCCAGGGACATATTTCACCGTATCTATTTCTGGCGTAACGATCAAATTCTTAAGGACAGATTCATCATCAATTTCATCCCACAAAAACATAACATCACTTTTCATGTCTTTGTCGTTTTTCCATGTGTCAGGAATTGCTTTAATGATTCCTTTGACATCGTCGATATCTCGTACGACTACTTTGATTTGAAATCCAAAATCTTTATGAATCGCTTCTTCCAATATACACGCTAGTTCATATTTTGAAAGGCCTTTGTATGAAAAGATAATATTGCCTGTATTGATGTATGTGACCACATCACACATTCCAGCTTTTTCAACTGATTGTTTAAGCAATTTCATGTCAATTTTATTATTTCCACCTACATTAATTCCCCGTAATAGAGCGATATAAACCATCACCTATCTCCTTTCCCCTTTTCCTTATTTATCCACTATATCATATTGGCTATACCTGTAGGTAAGTAAGGAAAAAAGGTTATCTCAACAATAAAGAAATAATATCTTTATTCGTGCTTTGTAGAGAACCTGGCATATCATCACGAGTTGATATCAATGCAAAGTATCGTGTCTCCTCATTATCTTGAAAAAAGCTATACCGTAATATGCTCTTTTCCCTTGCAAGGGTACGTATGATTTCATCATAGAAATGGGCCTCAGTCATCAGATCGGTTGTACTTAAGTGGAAGATGCCTTTTAGCTTATTTTTTATAATGAACCTTAGTTGTTTTGCCAACTGAACATCCAAAAGATTGCTACGGACTAAATTGCTGTACACATCAATTATTTTATTATTGCTTATGCTTTCTTTGATTAAGTTCCATCTTGGGGAATGACTCCCCCATATCGCCGGGATTCTGATAATCACTGCTTGATCTTCTAATCTATCTAGTAGCATATGCTCACAGTCAATTTTGAAATTCCCATAATCTGATTCTGATATAGGTATATCTGTTTCTGTGTGTGGTTTTGAAAAGTCACCGTCAAATACATTGGTTGTAGAAAAGAAATACAAACGACTACTGCTATTTCGTAATTCAATTGCCAATTCTTTATGAAACTTCAGTTGATGAGCAAAATCTCCTCTTATGCAAGAAATAACAATGTCGGGTTTTATTGAACGTATCATTTCCCTCAATTTATCGATTTGTTGAACTTCCAATTGGAACTGCTTATGATTAGGCAGATTGGTGAACGAAGTAGAATATGTTCCATAAAGGTCAAATCCATCTTTACATTCATCGATTAAAGCTCTTCCCACAAGACCACTTGCACCAAGAATAAGTACCTTTTCTATCACAATTTCCCCCATCCCATTCCCTCATTTATAATATTAAACGAATAACAACCTAAAAAAGATACGGCATAGTTTCTGAAGTTAAAAAAAAACGATTACCAGCTAAATGGCTTCGTTGGTAATCTTAAATAATCTAAGTATTTAACTGAACACCTGAATCTCTAATTGGAAGAAATAGTATATATCATTGTCCAAGATGTTCCTGAGTGACCACATTGTTCAAATCCGAGTTTCTTGTAAAGTTGTACTGCCTGAGAGTTTTTAGGGTCAACGCTCAAAGATAACGATGAAAAACCATCACTTGAAGCTGTTTCAATTAATTTTTCCATGAGCAGTTTACCAATTCCCTTCCCTCTTGCATTTTTCATTACAGCTATACCTAGTTCTGGTGTCTTATCATCAATATATCCATAACCTTTTTGATTTTCTGTATAAAGGCGATACCAAGCAGCACCAACCGGAAAATTATCCTCAAAAGCAATGATTGCTCGATCATCTTTTCTTCCCCATTCCTCACTATATTTTTTAAGATCTGGAGAATTTAATAGTTCTTCTTTAGACGGCTTGTTTTCAGGAATATGAATGGATTCATACATCATATCCGTTAAAAAGTCCAACAATCCATGCTCACACTGTTCCAAACTTTTTACTTGAATCAAAAGTTGATCCCCCCTAGTGTTTTTATACCCAATAACGCCTTTTCTTTTGACCTTTTAAGTGGAAACCATACATTTAAATGCTATCTATGTAAAAAAGCTTACTTCAAAGAGTAAGCTTAACCTCTATAAACACTGTCACATGTTCCAGGTTTTGGTTCATAAAAACAGTGCTCTTTAAATTGACCAGTATGTGGTTGACCGTACCATGTAGGAGGACACGATGGTGCCGTTGGATTAAAGTACCAAAGTGCATATTTAGCAGGATGATCTCTCCAAGAATTAATATTCTTTTGTGCTAATCTTCTTTCAGAAATTCTTGATCTTTGATAAAATACATTCCCTTTTTGCACAGCTTCAAAAGAATAATTACCACCTTGTACTTGAAATAATACATCATGAATATTGTTTACACTTTTGAAATCCAAGCATTGTGCAACAACACGATTTATTATGACATTCCCAACATATAACATTCCTTGCTGGCCTTCGCCTTCTGCTTCCGCCCTCATCATTCTGGCCATTTCATCTACATCATGACTTCTAGCCCTTACTCTTGGCATATCATCACCTCCAAAATTATTGTATGAAAAAAAGCCAACATTCATGTCATTCCCCATATAATAAGAATTCTTAGTTTTTATCACATACAATTTATAAGTAAAATGATGACTATTGCATTACTTTGATAGCTATCTTCTTTGTGAGTTGTTTTATTATTCACCTACTAAGCCATCACCATCTCGATCATCCATATATGGATATAACCAGTGATCACTCGTTATTGGCATACTATAACCTGCTGCTTTTGCTTCTTTAATTGTTACCTGTCCATTACCGTTTGTATCAACACTAGAAATATCTTTAGTTCCATTCGACTTATTCGAACTAGTTGAATTATTTGAGTTAGTTGATTTACTTTCAGTTAAGCCTAGAGATTTATTTATCTCATCAGGGTTGGCGTTATCAAACTCATCTACAATCTTATTCCCTTTTAACGTGTAAGTGTATTTATAATGAGAAGGAATCTGCGTTTCTGTATTAGGATAGGTGATAATTGCTTCAAAATGTGTAGCCCCACCGGCTTTACGAATGGCGTCTTCCATATATGCCTGATCACCATGTCGGTTAAGCGTACTTTCTTGTGGAGTAATATTGTAAGCATTGGATACTCCGCCGAGAGAATCTGCAATGATATGTCCTTCGTCTAAATCTGCTCTTTCTACACCAGGAACTTTTGCTTCATCCGCGTAGTATCTGCCAGACGATGTTACAGGTTCGGTACGATCATCTTGTAGAACGATTTCGTCAGCAATGACACGAACTAATTGCCCGTGGTCATTCGTAAAGGCCCAATACTCTCTGTCTCCAAAACCAATGTCAACGACAGCGTTAGGTTCGCGATGTCCAGACAAATCTCCACCATCAACTTCAATACGTTTGTAACCTTTAAACAGTTGATCTTTTGATTCAGTTGATGTTTCCTCTACTACTTGTTTTTCAGTCGTAGTTATTTCTTTTTCACTTTTATTTGTAGTTACTTCTTGTGAATCAACTTTCCCGGCAGTATTCGATACATCTTCTACGTTAGTACAACCAACTATTAAGATGGCAGTTAAAAGGAAGAGTAAATAGTTTATTTTCTTTTTCATTTTAGGACTCCTTATCGTATTTTTTACGGAACAATCTAGAAATCTTTGAATAAACCATAAATTAACATTATAAACCTATTTATAATAGTATATAACAATATTAATCTTATGGTAAGAGAGAACCCTCACATTTACCAGGGGAGGAAAAAATAGCCTCATCGGTTACTTAGTTCGGTGTAAATTAGTCGAGTCCATTGAAAAACAAAATGGACTTTCCCGTGATGCCGGAAAAGCCCATTTAAACAAAATATTCTTCTATAAAATCAATTAGAAAGCCCAATTTCCTTTACGGAAAATTGGCTCACGTGTACCATCAGGTAATTCACCATCAATCTCCATATCCGCACAACCAATCATGAAATCAACATGAGTTATACTCGAATTTAGTTCTACTTCCTTAAGTTGCTCTTTCGTCATGTTCTCTCCATCTTCAATACAGTTAGGGAAACCGAACCCTAATGCTAAATGGTTTGCAGCATTTTCATCAAATAATGTATTTAGGAAAAGGATGTTTGTGTTAGAAATAGGCGAGTCATGTGGCACCAGGGCGATTTCACCAAGATAATGGGAGCCTTCATCTGTTTGTACCAGGTTCTTTAATACTTCTTCGCCCTTCTTAGCTGTAACATCCACAATTCTACCATTCTCAAAAGTTAATTTGAACTCATCAATTAAATTACCCGCATAACTAAGTGGTTTTTTACTCGAAACGACACCATTCACACCTGAACGTAATGGCGAAGTGAAGACTTCCTCAGTTGGCATATTTGCAACAAATGGAACACCATGACGATTTTCGGTTCCACCACTTCTCCAAAGATGTCGAGGATGAAGCTCAATCGATAGATCTGTGCCTTCCGCTTTATAATGTAATTTCTTATATTTCTTTTCATTTAAATAAGTGGCTTTTTGGAGCAAGTTTCCAATATGATCTTTCCATACCATTACAGGTTCACTTTCCCCTACACGTACTGAATTGAAGATGGCATCCCAAAGTTTGTCTAGGCTATTTGTTTCGCCTGTAAAAACCTTATCTGCCCAGGCTTGACTTGGAGCAGCGCAGATGACCCAACTTACATCATCTTGTTGTTCTCGCCATTTCACCATGGCTTCACCACTTACTTTTTGGTAATTCGCAATTCGATTTGGATCAACTTTTGATAATAAATCCGGATCCTCGGAAACGATAAATAAAAATGCCGCATCCTTATCAATCAACTTCTCGCGTTGAGTTCGCTCCCATTCGGGAAACTCTGTGAACACATCGTCTGATGCTCTCAAATACCGTGAGAGTGTAATTTCAGGATCAATATAGTCCACATACACATTTTTTGCACCAGCATTGTACGCCTCGTGAGTAACAGCTCTAGCAAATGGAATCGTATCCACACTAGCTCTTACATAAAGGACTTGGTTCGGTTGAACGTTTAATCCCACTTTTACAACCAATTCTGCATAGCTTTTTAATTTTTCCTCAAACGTTTTCAAAAATATCGCTCCATTCATTGTTAATTTATCATGAGTACTGTTGAAGATTGTATTTTATACTCTTATTCATAAAAAACCACCTTGTGGGGATTATTTACGTTTATATTTATTCCACATTTTTGGCTTAATTTCCTTCTTTACCTATCCTGCTCTATTTTTTCAAAGGAAAATCCGTTTCCTCGGATTGTCGAAACTCACCTTGAATGTATAGCTTTTTGTACATCAACTATAAGTAAAGGATCGCCGCAGCGATCCCTATCTTTAACTCTTGCCCACTATAGTTTTTAGTGTAATAGTTCACATATTTTCTAATGAATATTATTCTTTCTGAAATTGCCACCCTTCACTTCGGCCATATCATATACTGTAACAAAAGATTTTGGGTCTATTTCGCTAATAATTTCTTTTAGTTTCGTTTCTTCTAAGCGATTAATGACACAGGTGATTTCAATAAATCTTTCGTGAGAATATCCACCATAAACCTCATTAAACGTTGCACTTCTTCCTAGGCGGTCACGAATAGTCTTTACCATTAATTCAGGACTGGTTGTGATAATTTTAAAGGTTTTAGAACCACTCAAGCCTTCTTCTACAATGTGAATTACTTTAGATGCAATAAAGTAAGCAATTGCTGAAAGAATGGCTCCTTGTAAACCGAATACGCTTGAAACGATCATAAAGACAAATACGTTTAAGAAAAGAATAAAATCACTTGTTCCAAAAGGTAATTTTCTCGATAAAAGGACGGCAAGCATATCAATTCCATCTAACGCGCCACCATTACGCAAGGCTAATCCCATTCCAAAACCAAGGATAATACCTCCAACAACGGTTATTAATAAAGTATCCCCTTGAATAATTGCCGGTGTATGGTGAAATACCATTGTACCAACTGAAAGTGAAACAATACCAATTATCGAAAAAATGGCGAAAGTTTTTCCAATTTGTTTATAGCCTAACCAAATAAAAGGGATATTTATAATAGCAATTAGGGCTCCTAATGGCAGTCCAAATAATTCAGAAACAACAATGCTTATGCCGGTTACTCCACCATCCGATACGTTATTTGGGATTAACACGGTTTCCAGCCCATATGCTGCTATAAACCCCCCAAGAATAACTAAAATTCCTCGTAAAATCATTCTAAATTTAATAGTCCTTTGCTTTTGGGTTACGCTCATATAATTCCTCTTTTCCTATGCTTTTGTATTTAAGCATACCATAAATCTTCTTGAACTTTTAAGTTTGAAACCGTTTAGGCAGAAAAAAACGAGATCGTTCTCAGCGATCCCATCCTAGGCCCCGTTTGTTTAAGTAATAAGCTGGTTTCGTGCAATAAGAAAAAGGTTGCCGCGGCAACCTGGTTTTAAAGTAAAGCTCAATAGAATTTTCGTGCTATT
Organism: Neobacillus sp. OS1-2; assembly: GCF_030915505.1. Classification (GTDB taxonomy): domain Bacteria; phylum Bacillota; class Bacilli; order Bacillales; family Cytobacillaceae; genus Neobacillus. Next base: position 4,294,759 of record NZ_CP133265.1, on the reverse strand, counting down.
CTTTACATGGATGTTTTTAAATTAGAATACATTAATGAAACCTCCATATTTTTTAAAATGTATTTTCCAAACAGTAAGGAGGTTGAAACACTTATAGTCCAAGAAGCTGCTTTTTTTTAGCTTCGAATTCTTCTTCGGTAATGATTCCAGAATCTAAAAGTTCTTTAAATTTTAAAATCTCTTCAGCAGAAGAAGTATTGGCAGATGGCTGTGGATTACTTTCTTGGGCATTAGAAACCCTTAAATTGTCCAAAACTTCGTGAATCGTATTGTTTATGGACGACGCAGAAGCTGAATCTAAAGCAATATTAAACTTCTCTTGGGGAGTATCGATCGTGAGAACGCCAAATATCATCCCTTTTTCGAAAGAGATATCGTTTATTCTTTCATGATTAACCGCTTTAAATTTCTCGCCAGTTAAAGACTTCTGACCAAACAAAATTCGTTTGTTGGTAATTGCATAAGCATAGTTACTATCATGTTTAGTAGGGGATTGATAATTGTGCAATCCGATAAAGGTCATTAATACCTTTTCGCCGCGAATTAGATTATCTTGTAAGACTTTGAAGTGTTTAACCCCCCACTTTTCGTTAAAACCAGAACCGAATTTATTCTCTTTACAATAGTTGTACATATTTTCGGCACGAGACATGGGGTCATCACCAAGTTTGTCTTCCTTCTCTTGAATAATCGCTTTGATTTCTTCAATGGTGATTTTATTCACATTAATGGCCGTAGCTCCCCCAACTTGTTTTAAGCAACTGGGACACAACCAGGCGTCTGATTTTTTAATTTTGTATCGATTAAGTCCAACTTCTTTATTACACACACCGCAAATTGCTTTCCGATCAAAGAAACCCACTATAACATCACCTCTACATTAATAAATGCTTATATCAATAAGAACATATATTTAACTAAGGTTTTCTCAAGTTCTTTAAATAAATGCATTGTAAAAGCTAAGACAAAGTAGAAAACATAAGTTATAGCATCCATTCATTTATAAACTAAGAGGATATCTTTGCTTGTTCGACACTATTTTGCTACTATTTAGTTTTTTTATACTGGATAAATTATAATCTTTCATCGTTTCTCTAACTAATGTAAAACATAATGGAGATACATTATTCTAACAGCTAACACAAACTTATCCTTTTCCGTATTATTTATTTAGATATCCATTCATATTTAATATCAGGTAAATTTTCTTCATTTTCGTGCCCTCTATCAATGATTTTAAATCCATTCTTTTCATAAAATCGTTGTGCGGTTTCATTTACTTCAAATGTATATAATGTTAATCCCCCGCTTGAATGTTCTTTTACCTTGTCAAGTAATGTTTGACCAATACCGATTCCTTGATAATCAATATGAATGTAAAGTTGGTTTATCTCCCTGTCATTATAGGCAATCATTCCAACAACTTTGTCATCCATTATCGCTAAATCTATTTGATATTGTTTGGGTAGTATATTATTTAAAAAGTATTGATGATTTTCAAAGCTATGAATTTCTTTCTGACCAATAGCTCGTTCCTTACTATCTCGCCACATTTTCACTGTCTGTTCAGCATACATCGGATTATACTGAGTTAGGATGAATTTAGTTTGATTCACCACAAAACCTCCTTAAGATTTGTTTACTGCTTTAGGACACTTAGAAGAATAGATAGAAACAAATACATAATAATCCTCTACTTTCACGACATTCGTATTCCTTCAAAACGGTTGGATCGCCCCATTAGGTAGACCGAAAAGCGGGAAAAACCTAAAATCCCGAATGAACAATATTCCTCAACTGGACGACCAAACTTTTAAACTCCTTTTCCCTTTCCAAATAGTAAAGCGATGCTTGTAGCAAAGGGTGATTTGGTTCCGCCTTTCTAACCTCCATCTGGATAAAACAGCAAATTTCTTTTAGCTCCGAACGATATTTGGCACTGGACGGAAGAGTCTCAAGGACCAAATCCATCTTCAAAAACAGCTCAGTAAGGATTTGTTCCTTGTCTATTTGGCGGTCCTCGAACCCCCAGCTTAAATACCTATCAAAAGAAGCCTGTTTCAGAAGAGGCTTTCGATTGGAATCCCTCATATGCTTCGAGAGCACATTGAGTTTGTCCAAAATGAAATTTGCCGTTTCCTCGAGCGATAACGATTTTTCTTCATAAACAAGCCAAAATAGATACTCCTTCAAAATCGCTCGATAGATGGAAACCATATCCCATAGATACGGATAGATTTCTTCGCCGTACATTTCCAGTAAGCAGTCTCTATGCCATCGGATGAGCCGCCCCCTAAACTGGTGTCTTAACGGTTGGAACTTGGGATCCTGTTGTATGGGGAGCTCGGTAAATTCGACAAGAATATGCTTGTACTCTATAAAATAACGAAAACGCAGAATGATCTGTTGCAGAAACTTCTCTTTTGAAGTGAGTTCTGGAAGTCTTGCCACCTCATCGACTTGATCAAAATAGATATTAAGGCATTGATTAAACACCTCGCTGAATAAGTCTTCCTTAGAAGGGAAAAATTTATAAACTGATCCCTTGGCTATGCCACAATCCTCAGCAATATCCTGTATGGTTGTTGAAAGAAAACCCCGTTCTTTAAAAAGCTTCGTCGCCGATTTTATAACTTCTTCCTTGGTCACACTCATAAACAAAATCTCCCCACTTGACTATTTATGAATTAGAGTACAAAATATTAAACATAAAGTCAATGACCCTGTGATTATTATTTATAACTTATGGTCAAATATAGACAACGAGGAGAAATAGGAAAATGGAAAAATTGTTGGATTTGCAAAAAACAGCGTTGGTTGTCATTGATTTGCAAAAATGGCTAGGTAGCAAATATGCCCCTTATTCCGCCGAGCAGGTTGTTTCTAATGCAGCGGCCTTGGCAGATGCCTTCCGTGAGCACGGCTCGATGGTTGCACTAATCCGAGTATCGAGCAAAGATATGAAGGATATCCCGAAGCCGAAGCTGGATTCACCTTCCCCACCACTAAATTTGCCGGAAGAATGGGATCAAATTGTCCCGGAATTGAAAGTAGCCGATACGGATCACGTCATCACCAAGAAACAATGGGGTGCTTTTTACGGAACGGAGCTCGATCTGCAACTGCGCCGCCGCGGAATCGACACTATCGTCTTATGCGGCATTGCTACCGGGATTGGTGTGGATACGACCGCTCGGGAGGCGTTTATGCACGGATATCAGCAGATTTTTGCTATCGATGCAATGACCGGGTTTTCCGAAGCGGAGCACGATCACGTGAAAAATACTATTTTCCCACGCATTGGGCGTACACGCACAACGCAGGAAATCCTCTCCGCCCTTGCGGAAGCATGACTTGTTCAGATGTGGCCTCGGAATTACCACTTGGTTCCTGGGGTCCTTTTTTTATTCAACAAACCTGCTTCATAGTTTAACAAGAAAAAAACAACCGCAGCGACTTCCATCATTTATTCTACGTCCCCCTATACTTTTTCATAAACTTGTCCTTTTCTTACAGTCTTTTATTTCAGAAATACGAAGATATCTACTTGTATTTTGAAAATTAATCAGTTACACTGATTATATGTTAAGGTGATTATATACGGAGGTGAATATTAATTTTGGAAAAATGGAATCAATCTTATGGATTTTTGCTCGGAAAGGTACTTCAGAAAATGGAAACTCGGTTTGCTGAGGGTCTTGCACCATATGATATTAACGCTAGACAATACGGGGTGCTTTTATTTATTAATGGAAACCCTTATTCATCACAAAAAGATATATCTGAAAACCTACAAATTGATCGGACAACAATGGTAAGCCATATCGATCACTTAGAATCATTAGGATTTGTAGAGAGGACAAGGAATCCTAATGACAGAAGGTCCTATAGCCTATTGATTACTTCAAAAGGGAATGAAGTATTAGAATCACGTTGGGATTTTCTAATCGATATAGAATTAGAAGTATTAGCCCCTTTAAGCGATCATGAAAAACAATTGTTGAAGGAGTTCCTTATTAAAATTTGGACTACACTATAAAACGGAGGGTACATATTTATGAATGCTCTTGATTATTTTAATGCACGATTAGAAGCAACGATTAGCCCTATGGATTATTTGAAATTGACACAAGTTGATCCAGAAAAATACTTTTTGATTGATGTAAGAAACGGTCCTAAACAGGTCAGAAGTTTAACAATTAAGGATGCTACGATCATTCCCCAACAAGAGCTGCCCGTTCGTTTACATGAAATTCCGAAAGATAAGGAAATTATTGTTTACTGCTGGGATGTCTGGTGTAACACAGCTGCCAAAGTAGCAACGTTTTTATTAGAACGTGGATATAAAGTAAAAGAGTTGACCGGGGGAATCGCGGCTTGGAAAGAGATGAACTTTCCTGTTTCAGATTCTTCTCAAGATGTTACCCTGTCTGATAGTTGTGGGTGCTGACTCTAGTGCAAAATACAGGGGCTATTCTTTTCGATTGGGTCATTTGGAGATCAGTGAAAGAGATTTCAACCTACTAGCAGAAAAAATGATTAATGAAAAAGGAGATTAGAATGTTTTAATCTCCTTTTTACTATAGTCACAAGAAACCACAACTAAAAATCCTTCTTCGGCATAACTGCCTACTTAGCTCAACAAGAAGAAGATTGCGTAGCGATACATATCTGTAACTCTTGTAGCTAATCGTTGGTTTAGCTTACTATCAAACCTAAAATAAATGGTGTAATGAGTAGCAAAAGGGAAAGACAAATTAGCATTAATGAAAAAGGCTTTGGAAGTTTTTCACTACCCTTTCCTTTATACCAACCAAAGAATTGTAGTTTATTCCTATATAAAACAAAAAGTAATAATAATATCGCTATTGAACTAAGCCAGGAATATCTCTCTGTTACATCATTGCTGGTATAAATATTTCCTATAATTGCCCCTACCAGGCCGCCAAGAAAAATAAATATAAAAATAATACGAATTAGCTCTAACATAAACCTCATTTTTACCTGCCTCCCAAAAGGCAATCCTCTAACGGAGTTTCCTTTACTTGACCATTTTCTCCAACAATTTAATAATCCTATTGTTTTGTTCAACTTGGATGTCACTATTTCTTTTTATCTTATACGTCCATATTACAAGAAAAACTATTACCAAAGGCAATCCGATTGTAAATAGGAATGACCCAAAACCCATTACTCCCATCATAAAAATCCCCACCCCTTTTTTCTAAATCATATCATATAGTAGATCCCAGTATCTTACATACTATGAATTTTCCTTGAACTACACAATCCGTTAATATGATAAGCATAGGGTGATTTATAAAATGCCATTTATAATGTTTTCAGGTTACCAATCCTTTTTTGCCTAAACAATCTTTAAAATCAGAATTGACCCTAAATTTTTGACATATATTAATAAGAGGTGAATGAAATGGATAAACATCTGAAACAAACATTCGATATAAATTTTTTAAAAATCGGCATAATTGCTAATGCTGGAGTTTTACAAATTGGTACTGGGGCAGGGACCATTCAGCGTTCCTCTCACATTGCTGGCTATACGACCATTGGCACTACATTAGGATCTCTTTCAGCTCCTGCCGTCCCACTTCAAGCACCAGTACGTCAAAAGTAAAAATTTCCCTCCTGCTTTTGCATTCATTTATTTTCCATTCTCATGTCGCAATTTGAATCCTTTGTTTTTCTGTATCATATACAATGAAGAGCAAGGGGACCACTTTGTTATGATTAGATCGAAGGACTTAAACGGTTTGAATTTGTTCTGATCAATAGGGAATAATCCACCATTTTTAAAAATGGTGGATGCCCTTATCACGAATTTAATTAAGCTATTAAGGAGAAAAATTAACATGCTTCAACTAATATTGCAATTCCTTGGCCTCCCCCAATACAGAGAGAAGCAATTCCGAACCGCCCGTTTCTTCTCTTTAATTCTAGGATAAGTGAATATAGAATCCTCGCCCCGCTTGCTCCAACAGGGTGTCCAAGAGCGATCGCCCCGCCGTGAACATTCGTCTTTTCCCGGTTTAATCCCAGTTCCCTCTCAACAGATAAATACTGTGAAGCAAAAGCTTCATTTACTTCCAACAAATCAATATCTTGTATCGTTAGATTTTCCTTTTTTAGGAGTTTTTGGATAGCCGGAATGGGACCGATCCCCATTAATGTTGGTTCAACCCCTGCAATGGCCCAGGAAACAATACGGGCCAACGGTGTTTTCCCATGCTTGGAAATAAAGGAGTCACTAGCAACAACAAGTGATGCAGCCCCATCATTAATTCCACTGGCATTCCCAGATGTAACCGTTCCTTCCTTATCAAATGCGGGTTTTAATTTTCTTAAAGCTTCGATACTAGTATTTTCCCGAATATGCTCATCATCTGTGATCAATAAACTTCCCTTTTTATTCTTTACTTCAACTGGAACGATTTCCTTTTGAAATACCCCACTTTTTCTCGCAGAAGATGCCCTTTGTTGACTTTGTAACGCAAATTCATCTTGTTCTTCACGTGATATTTTATATTTCTTTGCTATATTTTCAGCTGTAACCCCCATACCAATTCCACTATACTCATCCGTGAGCGTCGCCCACAACATATCATCTAATTGCGGACTCTTTATGCCTGTTCCGAAGCGGCTGCCATACATGACATATGGGGACTGACTCATATTTTCAGTTCCACAAGCTAAACCCGCTTCCCCCTCCCCTAACAAGATAGACTGGGCAGCAGATATGACTGCTTGCAAGCCTGAGCCGCACAAACGATTAACTGTTAAGGAAGGGCTTGTAATGGGTAGTCCTGATTTTAAGGCAATATGCCTGCTTAGATAGGAAGCATTACGGGCAGTGTGGATCACGTTTCCTACAACAGAGAAGTCAATATGGTCTGCTTCAATACCACTTCGTTTGATCGCTTCTTTACTTGCGGTTACCCCGAGTTCTGTGGCCCCCACGTCTTTTAACGATCCTCCAAATGAACCGAACGGTGTCCTTGCTCCTTCTAAAATATAGATCTCTTTCATTTTCTTCATCCTTTCTTATATAAATAGTATTGTCATCCCTTACCTAATTTGATTTTTCAGTAATCCCCAATCCTTTACGGGCCAGATTTTATTCATTAATAGGAATAAAACCCCCTTTTGGTTTTTCTACCCAAATAGCCACTCCGAACCATCTTTCGCAATAATGGTGCTGGGCGGTATTTACTATCTGAAAACTCATCGTATAATACCTCCATCACCTGTAAGCACACATCTAAACCGATCAAATCGGCTAAGGCTAGTGGACCAATCGGATGGCTTGCACCTAATTTCATGGATTGGTCAATTTCTTCAGCCGAGGCAACTCCTTCCATCAATAGAAAGACAGCTTCATTGATCATAGGAACTAACATACGGTTTACAACAAAGCCAGGAGCTTCATTCACTTCAATCGGTACTTTTCCAATTGAATGGATAAACTCTTTACTTCTCGTAACAATCTTCTCATCTGTCCGTTGGCCACGGATCACTTCTACTAGTTTCATAATGGTTGGCGGATTAAAAAAATGCAGTCCTATCACTTGATCTCGTTTTTCAATATACGACGATATTTCACTTATACTAATCGATGAGGTATTGGTAGCTAAAATCGTGTTTTCATCACTGATTGTATCCATTTGTTTAAAAACGGTACTTTTTATCTCCTTTTTTTCAGGAACAGCTTCGATGATGAGATCAAAACAATTATGTGGAAAGGTAGAGGTTGGTTCTAGGTGCGATAAAGTGGTTTCTTTTTGTTGTGAATCTATTTTTCCTTTTTCTACTAAAGAATTAAGCTGCTTTTCAATACCGCCCATTCCCTTTTCAAGCTGTTCTTTGGATTGATCGAACAATGTGACCTCGTGGTTATGGTGTGCAATGACTTGTGCGATTCCTGCCCCCATTGTTCCTGTTCCGATAACGAGAACCTTAGACATGCTCATTTCCTCCCGTTTCCTTTTTGTCTCATACTATGTAAAAGAAGCTACATAAAATGAAGCCGAGCAGCTGCAAATGGGCATCTACTCGGGCGCAAATAATGGTATGGTTCGATGTAAATTAACTTGTTACTTCACTGGTTGCCTCTGTATCCTTGACAATTTCCGAAGCAAATTTAATCTTTTCTCCCCAATTAATGGATCTTTGAATAACGACTTTTTGTGCCTGCGGTGATCCAGCACCATGCATACATTCGATAATCGGTGTCGAGCCTGTCATATTTTCAATCAGCCGTCCCATTTTAATTCTTTGAATAGGATCTACATTTTCACCGGTACGATAGTATTTATGAATATAAGGGGCAATCCGTGGGTTATCTAATTCTTTTTCAGATGGTAATGTGGCAACAAACCCACCTGCTAAATCCTGTGAAATCTTAGTTACTTCCGGATAATAACGGGCAGTGTTGAGTTTAGAAGTATTTGCCAGTACCGGATCAACAAAAGCCGTCCCACATCCAGATGTAGAACAATTAAAGGAGCAGGCAAGAGCTCCACTATACATGGTTTCAACTAAGTGGGCCATTTCTGAAAGCTTTTCCTTCACATGACTAGCTTTTGAGATTCCATGCATGTCCGCAAGAGAAGCTGTCGCTCCAATCAACACATCAAGATTTCCGGCCTTGCAGGCACCATAGTTTTGACGATGGTAGGAAGCGAAGCGGTCAACCAGTTTTCCGGTATACTTGGTTTCTTTATACATAAAAACACGTTCCCACGGCACAAAGACATCTTCAAAAATAATCAGTGCTTCTCCGCCAACCACACCATATTTGGCATTTCCTTGATCAATTTTTCCTTCCCATTTCCGGCTGTCATTCACCTGCCGTCCAAAAACATAGACAAGCCCTTTTTCATCGGCTGGAACGGCAAACGATATGGCGTAATCTGCATCGTTTGGCGTCATCGCCGCACCCGGCATCACTAAAATTTGATGGGAATTAACGGCACCGGTCTGGTGCATCTTTGCACCGCGAACCACAATCCCGTCTTCTCTTTCTTCTACCACCCTGACATACTGATCAGGGTCTTGTTGTTCGAACGGTCTTTTCGACCGGTCACCTTTTGGATCAGTCATCGCTCCATCTATCATATAGTCATTATTTTGCGTATCAATTAAAAATCGTTTAAATCGTTCATGATAATTCGTCCCAAGATCGCGGTCCATCTCCCATGTGGTTGAATAAAGAGTGATCAAGCCGTCCATACCCACACATCGTTGAAAGCAGGTCCCTGTTATTTGTCCCGCCACCCGTAACATCATCGCTTTTTTAACAAGATCTTCTTGATTCTGCGGAATATGGGTCCAGCGGTTTATTTTCTTTCCGGTCAGATGGGAGGTAGCACTGCCAAGTTCTTCGTATTCTTCTTCTGTCCCCAATTTATAAGTGACAGATGCTGCATTAATATGCGGCCTCATCGCTGGATGATCGACGACATTTTCAACCCTTTCTCCCATGAAATAAACTTCCTTCTTTTGTTTGCGAAGACTTTCAATATATTCTTCTTGTGTCATCATACATAATTTCCTCCTTTTCCCAAATTAATGAACCAACCCAGGGTTAAGTCGATTGAATATAATCCTTAACATTTAATTGATATTCACTTGCCCACCGATATAAGGTACTTGCCGAAACACCCAGCTTTTTGGCTGCCTGAGAGACGCTTCCACTATTTTTCAATGTAAAAATTAATGTATCTTTCTTGGTTTCATTTGCCAATGACTGATATAAATTCAAGTCATTATTTTCAATTTGGATGGACGAGCGAATATAAGAAGGAAGATGCTCCTCGGTTACAATCGATTCTTCGCAAAAAATTTCAATTTGCTCCATCACATTTTTGAATTCCCGTAGATTGCCGGGCCAGTCGTATTCCAAAAAATGGGTAAGAACACCATTACTGACCTTTTTGGTAGGAAGAAAATGGCTAATAAACAATTCAATATCTTGTTTCCGTTTATTCAAAGGAGGGATTTGTAGAGAAATAATGTTTAGACGATAAAACAAATCTAGGCGGAATTTATTTTCTTTCACCAATTGAAACAAATCCTTATTGGTCGCAGCGATAATACGGACATCAATAGGGTTTGACAAATGGGATCCGACTGGAGTAATTTCCTTTTCTTCCAAAACTCTAAGTAAATGAGCTTGCAGTTCGAGCGGCATATCACCTATTTCGTCAAGAAAAATCGTACCGCCATTCGCAACTTCAAATTTCCCCTTTCTTCCTCCCCTGGCGGCATTTGTGAAGGCACCTTCGACATAACCAAATAGTTCACTGGCTATGAGATCTTTTGGAATGGCCGCACAATTGATGGCAAGAAATGGTTTGCTTTGCCTCATGCTTTCATTATGGATGGCCTGGGCAAAAAGTTCTTTACCTGTTCCGCTTTCACCCGTTATCAGTATGCTTTTATCCGTGCAGGCTGCCTTTTGGGCACGTTTAATCGCCTGTTTAAACAGGGGGGCCTCACCAATGAGCGAAGAGAATACGTATTTTGCCTTCAGCTTATTGGTTTCCTTGTTTACTTTCTTTTTGAGGATGATAATACTACCTATATGTTCATTCCCATCATTAATTCCTCTCATGGTAAAAATCAACTTGTGTTTTTCATCATGGGGCATGCCAATTTCTTCCTGAAAAATAACTTCATTTCCTTGGATTGATTCTGATAGGTACATCGAAAATGGGTGTAAATGTTCAATATCTCTTAGCCTGCATTTGCCCACATTCATGGGTAGCTTCAATAAATGCGACGCCATCTTATTGGCCTGAATAATTTCTCCAAAGCGGTTGACAATGAGAATACCATCTGAAATAGAGTCAATTGCCGCATTGAAGTAGTTGTTCATCATATATTTTTCCTTCATGATTCCTTGCTGTTCCATCAGTTTTACGATGGTATCTGCGGCAGTTTTAACGAGTCCGAGAGAATGGGGATTGGCTGTTGGGATATAGCCTATTAACGTAATGGCTCCAATCAATTCATTAGTAAAGGGGTCGATAATCGGGGCGCTTGAACAATGGGAACTATGCCAAATGGCACAGTAATGCTCTGCGCCAATGATCTGAATGGCCTTTTCAGTGACCAAAGCGGTCCCGATTGCATTTGTCCCGATGGACTCTTCACTCATGTCAGCCCCAACCGTGAAGTTAATGGATGCAGCGTTCATGGCGATTTCACTGTCACCGCATAAATCAAGGACGATTCCATCCTTATTCGCAAAAGCAATTAAACTGTCAGTCCCTTTAACCATGTCAAATAAATCATCCATAAAGGGTCGAATAAGCGTCAAAATATTCTTGTTTTCTTGTTGAACTTTTATTAATGTCGTAAGGTCGCAAACCAAAGCTTGGTTGGCAAACGGGGTCACCCGGTGTTTAAGCGAGCGCTTCCATGAACTTAAAATAACAGGACGAATTCCTTCAACCTCTCTCTTCTTAATGAAGTAATTCGTCCACATATTCTTTAATGTTTTTTCCGCTTGGGACGCTCCAAAGTTTCGATAACTGCCTTTCAATGTGTAAATAGGATCCAATTCCAATCACATCCCGACAAATGATTTCCCAATTAATACAATTCGACAGTCTCCGAAAAAAATCCCCCAAGAAAATACCTTTTTCCGTTTATTCCACTTTTTCGCTAAGGTTTACAGCGCATACACACCGCCATCAACAGGCATAATCAGCCCGGTCACATAGCTGGATTCATCCGATGCAAGGAAAAGGGCAGCATTGGCGATTTCTTCCGGTTTACCCACCCTTCTTAGTGGACATCCTTCCGCGAATTTTTCGGCAAATTCAGGGACACTTAGAACTTCGGCTATCATAGGTGTGTCAATCGCGCCAGGGCAGATGCAATTGACGCGAATATTATATTTACCGTAATCAACCGCCATGACCCGTGTCAATGCAACAACTCCCCCTTTGGCCGCGGTATAGGCGTCTGCTCCCGTTACACCGGCAATTCCATTTAGTGAGGCATTATTCACGATGCTTCCGCCATTTTGCTTCATCATTATAGGCAAAACATGTTTGGACAACAGATAAACACCGTTTAAATTGATCCCCAAAATACTGTTCCAATCGGTTTGCGGGGTTTCAACTAATGAAGCCATTTTATACTCGGAATTGGCTGAAAATCCGATGCCGGCATTATTGAAAACAACATCAATTTTCCCGTATCGATTGATCACTTCCTCTACCAATGCAACTATATTATCTTCATTAGATACATCCGTTTTTATGAAGAGGGCCTGATGTCCGTCATCCAGAATCTCCTTTTCTATCTGTCTTCCATTCTCTTCGTTCCACTCGGCAATGACAACAACTGCTCCTTCTCTTGCAAATATTTTAGCAGCTGCTCTACCTTGGCCGCTTCCGGCTCCAGTGATAATGGCTACTTTATCTCTTAATCTCATGAACGATTCCTCCCGGTTATTGGTTATGACAATAAATCTGAGGCTTCCAGCTTTTCCAACGCTATTTTTACATCATTTGTAAATTGGGCTCCTGTAACGCCATCAATAAACCGATGATCATAGCTAATTGAAAGGGTCATGATGGGGGCAACGACGATGTCGCCTTCCTCATTGACAATTGGAGTCTTTTTAATCGCTCCGGCAAAAACCAATGAAGATTGCGGAGAATTAATGATTGGTGTGCCATTTTCAATTCCGAGACTGCCCAGGTTGGAGACCGTAATCGTCCCATTTGCATAATCATCAATGGTTAATTGGTTCTTTTCAGCCTTCTCAGCCAAACTTCGAATCTCTTGGGAAATTTCAAAAACCGATTTAGTTTCGACATTTTTTACCACCGGGACCACCAAGCCATTGCTACTGTTAACGGCAACGGAAATATTGACTTCGTTAAATACAATAATTTGTTGATCCTCGAAGCGGCTATTTACCATAGAATTATGCTTTAAGGCGTTTCCAACCGATTTGATCAAAATGTCATTAATAGAGATAGTACCAAGTTCTTTTTTTACCTTAAGGGCAGTTTCCATATTAACAGAAATCATCTGCGTAAATTGTGGGATGTTTCTCCAACTGTTTAGCATGTTTTCGGCCATTGCCTTTTTCACATTATTTAAAGCGATTCTTTCTTTTACCATGCCAGTGGTTTCGGACTTAGCTAGTTTGCGGATGTCCTCTTCGGTAACAATTCCATCTTTGCCGGTTCCAACCACATTTTCAACGGTCACACCGAGTTCTTTGGCAAGTCTTCTGGCCCTAGGTGAAATTTTCCCAGCATTTTGTCCACTTTGCCCCTCTGCCCTACTTGTTTCCTCTTTCGGTTCCAATTTCAATGCAGCTGCAGCCGTTTCCGCTTTTGCTGTTTCGTCTTGAAAATATGCGGATACATCAATTTCCTCGTTTTCTTCGGCAATGACTGCAATAACGGTATTCACCGGCACTTCTTTCCCAGAAGGGACAACGATTTTCTTCAAGACTCCGGACTCTTGGGCTTCAATATCAAGCGTGGATTTTTCTGTTTCCAAGACAAATAGGAAATCGCCTTTTTCAACAGTGTTTCCTTCTTCCACCAGCCATTCGGACACTGTTCCGTTTTGCATCGTAACACCAAGACGTGGCATTTTAATTTCGATCATTTTTTCACGCTCCTAAAATATGTCGATAGATAATCTATAAGTGCATTCTGTATAAAACTTTTAATTTACGGTGTTCCCGATATTTTTAAGGACGGGAACACCGACTCTACTTGATTTTAGTACTCCATTAATTCCTTCACAGCCTCGATAATCTGATCTTCGCTAGGTCTGTAGAATTGCTCTAAATAGATGCTTTGTGCGATTGGCACATCAGGACTGCCAATTCGTTTGATGGGTGCTTGAAGGTCAAACAGGGCTTGTTCGGAAATTTGGGCGGCAATTTCTGCACCGCAGCCACCCGTCTTCGGTTCTTCATGTACAATAAGAACCCGGCCTGTTTTACGGACAGATTGTAGAATCGTTTCCATATCAAGCGGAGCGAGCGTCCGAGGATCGACAACCTCAGCCTCCACACCAAGCTTCGCCAATTTCTCCGCTGCCTCCAATGAGGTCTGAACCTGAAGGGCCGTTGCAATGATTGTTACATCTTTTCCTTCCTTTTTTACATCAGCCTTGCCAAGAGGAATTAAATACTCTTCTTCCGGAACTTCCCCCTTCATAGCGTAAAGCAGTTTATGTTCAAAGAATAGGACGGCATTATTGTCACGAATCGCCGTTTTTAACATCCCCTTTGCATCATAGGGTGTGGAAGGAATCGCGATTTTCACACCCGGCGCATGCATGAACAAAGCTTGCGGGCTTTGGGAGTGCTCAGGACCGGCTCCACCTGCGATTCCAACGGGCAGCCGTAGGGTAACCGGAACTTCCATTTGGCCGCCGTGCATAAAACGCCATTTACCCAGTTTGTTAAATACTTCATCGAAAGCGATACCAACAAAATCGCCAAATTGCAATTCAGGAATTGGGCGGAGTCCGGTAATCGCCATACCCAGTGCGGCCCCAACAATGGTGGTTTCGGCAATCGGAGTATCAAAAACCCTTTTTCCTCCGAATTTTTCATACAAACCTCTAGTAATCGCATTAATACCACCGAATTTGCCAACATCTTCACCAAACAAAACCGTTTTTTCATCACGTTCCATTTCCTCATGTAGAGCTTCGACAATGGCTTCACGCATGGTTATTGTTTTTACTTTTACAGATGTACTCACAGTTACCACTCCTCCTTAGGCAAATAATCCTTCATAGATTCTTTCCGGGCTTGGAAGCGATGCTTCTTCCGCTTTTTTGATGGCTTGTAGGATTTCTAGTTCTAGTTGCTCTTCCACATTCAATAGGTCATTTTCAGTGCAAATTCCGTTTTCAATGACTAGTTTTTTGAAATTCTTGATCGGATCCTTATGTTCTTTCCAATATTTCAATACTTCCGGATCGACATAATCGTAGGTGTCCCCTTCAAAATGGCCACGATGACGGAACGTTTTGGCTTCGATAAAGGTTGGACCTTCCCCACGTTTGGCCCTCTCCACCGCTTCCGACACACATTCACGCATCAATAAAACATCATTTCCATCGACAACACAGTTTGGAATACCATAGCCCCATGCCCAATCCGCAATATGTTCCCTTACAGAATGTGTTTCCTCTGTGGTAGAGGAAATGGCATAACCGTTGTTTTCACAAATATAGACAATCGGCAATTTGTAAAGACCGGCCCAGTTTAAGGATCCATGGAGTGGTTCTCTTGACGCAGCGCCATCACCAAAGTAAACAAGTGTTACGCGATCGGTATTTTGGATTTTTGCAGAATAGGCTGTTCCAACTGCAATATTAAATTGGGAACCGATGGTCCCACATTGTCCTAATACACCCCGTGATGGGTCTGCACTATGTACAATCCCTGCACCGAGTCCCCGGGTAGTTCCTTCCACAGTTCCCAAAAAGTCTCCATAGATTTTGGAAAGGGGCACGCCTTTAGCAATCTTTTGATTACAGCCGCGATGATTATAATAGATATAATCTTCGTCACGAAGAATATTGGTAATGGAGCCTACTGAAACGCTTTCAGATCCAATACCAGAATGATAGAAACCGGAAACCTTTCCTTCCATCATTAAGCGAATTAGATGCTCATCAAACTTCCTGATTTTCACCATTTCACGATAGTACCTCGTTAACTCTTCTTTGCTGTATTTCTTAAGATCAATTTCTTTTTGATAGATTTCAGCCACTTTATTCACTCCTTCTTAAGATTAATAGAAATCTAGGTTAAGAATAGTTAGTAAGTAAAGACTCCCCTAAACTGTGGAAACACCCCCTTTCAAGCCTATATTAGATGACGTGTCTGATGTGCGGCAGCACTGGGTGACTCTTCTCAAAACCAATTGTGGACATCCCGCCGTGACCTGGATAGATGACAATATCATCAGCCAAACAAAACAGCTTATGATTAATAGAAGTTTTCAAAAGATCCCGATTGCCGAATGGGAGATTGGTTGGTCCAGCTGCTCCAGCGAGCAATGTATCTCCCGTAAATAAATACTTGTCGTTGAATAGATAACAGACACTTCCTGGAGTATGGCCAGGTGTATGGATGGCTTTGATTGAAAAAGAATGACAATGGATGGTCTCACCGCCATGAAGCAAAATGTCAGGCCACTTACAGACAATGTCCGCATTGGACTTGATGGATTGATTTAAGGTTGGATTCAGCAGCCATTCCGCTTCTGAGCCGTGGACCACGACTGAAGCATCTGTCATTTTTTTTAGAAAGTTTAAACCGGTGATATGATCATAATGGCTGTGAGTTAAAAGGATATATTCAATTTTCCTGTTACCAATCAATTCCATCATTTGATGGGGGCTTTCACCCGGATCAATGACAATACAAAAGGTATCATCTTGATCTGAAATGATATAACTGTTTGTTTGCAGCTTTCCTGATGTATAACCGTATATGTGTAACGGTTTCATGAGAAGACTCCTCCTCCAGTAAGCAAAACGTGAAAACGTTTTAAAAAATAAAATGACTTCTTTATTAAATTTTAGATGCAATTTTCATGCCAAAAAATAAGTCGCCTATCTATCACAAAAAACTCCTAATTTGATTTTTATTTTTCTTACTATTGCGAATTTTACTATTCCTTTTATTATTCTTGAGAAAATTCATTATCCCTTTATTTAGCCAACCATTGACTTCTTCTTTGGAGTTTGATGTTTTCTTAAAACTACTAAATTTCTTATAGGAATTCTTAAGAAAAAAGTGACCCCAAACCCATCTAGGGCCACTCTATACTGGGAAGTTGTAAATTAGGTGAGAAGATATTATTCCTAATCGTGAAAAATAATCTACTATACTAGTATCCGAAAAATTTAGATAGTCGTTGGTGCAGGATTTTCTTCCGGTATCTGTCCATTATTTGATGTGCTAGCATTTGTTGTGGGATTGATACTAATTTCCTTCGATAGATAAATAAAGACGATCGTGGCTAAAAAGACGCATCCACCAATAATCCAAACCTTATCCGTGGTATCAGGGCCATGAACCGCTGGGTTAATCCATTTACCGCTCATATTCACAAGAATATAGCCGACCGCTACCTGTAAAGCCGCGGATAAACCATTTAGCGTACCTGAATATTGCGGTTTTGCTATCCCTGCCCAATAGGCATTGACCGTTCCCCAAAAAAATGGATTACAAAAAAATCCGAACCCGGAAATCAGAATGACCCATACGATATAATTCGGATTGAACAAGGCAGCGGCTAAGAAGGCCAAACCACTTACTAATGGACCAAAAGCCAAAGCCGGGCGGCATTTTCCGCCGAAGAATTTATTGATAATCGGTCCGTTGACAAAGCCCAATGTAAACGGGATAAATGATACGAAGAATAGCATTAGGGAAGCGCTAGTCGGGGTGATTTTAAACTCATTTAATAGCGTATACGCACCCCAAGTACCAACCAGCCAAGTCGGTGTTGTTCCTAAACCGGTGGCAATGGCCATCGTCCAAATACTTCGCTGTTTAAACAAATCTCTTAAATGGGACCATTGGAATTTTTCGGCTGCTTGTTGTTCAGCAGAGGGAAGATCCGAATAAATATAAGCTAACTCCTCTTTCGAGATGCCTTTAAAATCTTCAGGACGGTCAGTCGTTTTAAAAAGAAGGAAGAAAATCAAAGGTACAGCTAGTACGGAAACAATAATGAACACCTTTTCCCAGCCGATAACCTGAGCAAGTGGCAGTCCGACAAGAGCGCCAATCGACCCAGAAAGTGTCGTAAAACTCATCCAAATGGCAGCGTACTTCGCTCTTTCCCTGCCTGGCAGCCACATGGCCATCATTTTATTGCATGGTGCCCATAAAAAGCCGAAGAATATACCGAAAATTAAGTTTCGAATGTAAAGGGTTGTATAAGAATCGACGAACGCCATCGATGCACTCAACACCGATACCCCGGCTAGACAAAGGAACAGCATCTTTTTAGCTCCAATTCTGTCTGACAATATACCGGCAATAAATAAAACAGGGAAATAGCCTAATAGATAGGCAGCAGATGCCGATCCAATTTGTTCCGGAGTCAATTTAAGCGATTCGCTCCATAGCGGAGTCAAGATGGCAAATACGCTTTCATCCATCCAAACGACAAAGTTAATCACAAACACAATGGCTAAAACAGTAAACCGTTTTTTCGTCATACCCTGTCCAACTGCCGCAGTATTATTCATACACTTGCACCTCCATCAAATTTGGGTGAATAGATAAAAGTCTGACTTTACTTAAGCAGGATTGAAAAGCAGAACTTTTTAAAGGAGCATTCTATTTATAGCAGCCCCCGTCCCCCATCAATCGGGATGACTCTACCTTGGATCATCTGTGCGGCTGGACTTGCCAAAAAGGCGATGACCTGTGTTACGTCCTCAAATTGAAGACCGCGTCCACTCGGATTCAGTGATTTTTCATATTCAAGGTATTCTTCTACGCTCTCTTCTTCTGAGAAAAGTCGCCTTAGGGCATCCGTTTCCAATGTGCCTGGGGAAACCACGTTTATCCGAATGCCCTTTGGAGCCAGTTCAAGCACGAGATAACGGACGATGGCTTCAGTAAAAGCTTTCGTTGACCCCATTGCGGCATACCGTGGTCCTACATGATCGGAACCACGACTAGAAAGTGCGATAATGGATGATCCATGCTGCAGCAGCGGCATCGCTTCACGAATGGTTTCGACAAGTGAGAGATTACTGACCGAAATGGCCCGTTGCCATTCGTCCCAGGAAAGGGACAACCCATCGCCAGGGATAATGGCTACAGCACAATGAACAATTAAGTCAAGTCTATCAGTCTTGCTTTTTATTTGTGATAGCATCTCTTTAATGGCTGCCGGGTCGCCGACATCCGCCTTGATGAGGTGCGCTACCGCTCCCCTTTCCATAATTTCTGAAGCAGTAACGAATGCTACTTCATCATCATGGGCATAATTCACAAATAGTTGATTACCTTCTGAACTAAATTGCAAGGCTGTAGCTCTTCCGATGCCTTTGCTTCCCCCTAGAATTAATACATTCATCACAAAACTCCATTCTTGTAGATTCTTCCTAAGGTAATATGGCCCTTCATCTGTATAGAATAGTAGATATGTGGCAAGACCTAATTAAAATTCAATCATAACTTTTACAGATTCGTGCGGTCTCATCTGTGTTTCAAAAGCTTCTTTTGCATGGTCTATCGGGAACACATGGGTGATTAAATGTTTGGTTTGCACTTTTTGACTCGTTAATAATTCGATGGAACGATGAAAATCACCACCCAAAACACCAAGAATTTTTGGCGCCTTGTGGACAATTTTGGTTGTATCGAGCTGTGCCTTTTTTTCTGGAAGTCCAACAAACGCAATGACACCGCCGCTTCGGACTAGTTCGAAGCTATCTTCAACTGCCGAAGGTGC
Organism: Neobacillus sp. OS1-2; assembly: GCF_030915505.1. Classification (GTDB taxonomy): domain Bacteria; phylum Bacillota; class Bacilli; order Bacillales; family Cytobacillaceae; genus Neobacillus. Next base: position 4,275,254 of record NZ_CP133265.1, on the reverse strand, counting down.
CCCGGATGCTTCGACCACGATATCGGTCATCGCCCCCTCGTTAAAATGGTAGGGACCCGGTCCATATAATTCTTTGATTCTATCTAAAACATTTTGCTTGGCTGCATTAATGACGACATCGGCACCTGATGATTTTGCCATCTCTAACCTGATTTCTGATACCTCACTGACAGCCACCTTATTTACTTCATAGGATTTAAAAACTTGCATGCATGCGTTGCCAATTAGCCCAGCACCGAGAACCGCAACATTATCCCCTTTCTTGGGTTGACATTGGTCAACCGTATAAGCGGCCACTGACACCGGCTCAATCGTCGCTGCTGTAAAATGATCAAGTTGGTCAGGGATTTTGTGGAAGCTAATACCGTTAATGGCATTTTGAATCACCAAATACTCAGCAAACGCTCCCTGGAGACCATAGCCGGTAGATGCCTTAAATAAATTGGGACAATGCATAAATTCATTTCTTTTGCACCAAAAACAAGTACCACACACCCCTGAATGAAACCCGGTTCCTCTCTCACCCACTTCGATATCGTTTACAAGGGCACCCACCTTGACTACTTCACCCGAGAATTCGTGACCCATGATTTGACCTTTTTCAATATATAATCCCGTTCCATAACTATGAACATCTGAACCGCAGATCCCACAAGCATTTACCTTGAGTAAAATATCATTTGGCCCAACTTCCGGAATAGTAAATTTTTCAACCCGAATGTCCCTTGGCCCATAATAAACAGCTGCCTTCATTGTTCCCATTGAATATCACTCCTTCAAATAGAATAAAAAACGACAAATCCACTGTGAAAAATGTAAATGTAGCCGACCACCTCCCTATAGTAAGCGTTTTCATCAAATCAGAAAAACTTTTTAATACATTTTACATTTTGCAACTTTCATGCCAGATACAACTTGTTGAAAAGAAGGGCTTTTAATTGGAAGGTTGTATTTTTTTTAGGAATTTATTAACACGCTTTCTCATCCGTGAAAAAAAACCTCTATTGAGCTAACCAGCCGCCATCGATAAAAATGGTTTGGCCAGTGATAAAACTGCCGGCATCCGAAGCCAGTAGCAGGATGGCTCCTGTAATTTCTTCTGGAAGTCCTAACCTTTTCATAGGAGTTTTACTAATGATCTTATTTCTTACTTTCTCGTTCCTAAGCTCTTCTTTATTCATTTCCGTTTCGATATAGGCTGGTCCAATTGCATTCACACGGATTCCAAATCTTGCCCACTCCAGTGCCAAGGATTTGGTCAGGTTAATAACAGCAGCTTTACTTGCCGTATAGGGACTTATTCCAACGTCACCTACTGCACCGACTACAGAAGAAACATTAATAATTTTTCCACCGCCCTGTTGCTTCATGGCTTTAGCGACAGCCTGTGAGCAAAAGAATAAGGATTTCACATTTACATTCATCACCTTGTCCCATTCCTCTTCTGTAATGTCCAGGGCAAAGTTGGTAGCAGATACCCCCGCATTGTTGACTAAAATATCGATTGTCCCAAAAGATTCTTGAACATTTTGGACAAATTGTTGGATCGAGTTTATCCTGGAAAGATCTACACTAAAGCCCATGGCATTCCTACCCAAGTTTTTTATTTCTTGGACAACCTCTTCATTTCTGTTTTGATCTCTCCCCACAACAACCAGTTCAGCCCCAGCCTTTGCCAGCGCAAGCGCAATTGACCTGCCCAATCCTCGGTTTCCCCCCGTTACAATCGCTGTTTTATTTCGTAAACTGAAAGTATCGTTCATTTCAAACTCTCCTTTTATGATGAAATATATTTATTACGAAACTTTGCAATTCTTGTGCCAAATGAAGGGGTATCTCTTTTCCTATTTCAATGGATATCAACCGATTAAATTTACTATTTTTAAGAATTTCCTAACCCGGTTTATACAAAATGGGAGAACGGCATTGCCCAAACCCGTTTACTCAAAGGAGAGTAGTTTGAATATTTTAATAATATAGATGACTAATTTTACCCTTTTTGCTAGAATGAAAGCGGTAACATGATTTAATTCGTGCAAAAGGAGGAATTATTGTGGGTCGTTTATCAGGTAAGGTAGCCATTGTGACAGGTGCAGCAAGCGGTCAAGGAGCAGCAGAAGCTCGTTTATTTGCAAGCGAGGGCGCCAAAGTAGTCGCCACCGACATTCAAACCGAATTATTGGAGAAAGTGGTTAAGGAAATTCAAGAAAACGGCGGGGAGGCCATTGCTGTTAACCATGATGTAACAAATGAAGAACAATGGCAAGAAGTAGTGAATGAAGCCGTCACTACATATGGAAAACTTGATGTCCTTGTCAATAATGCTGGTATTGGCGGTGCTCCCGGTTTTGCCTTAATTGATGATGTTGATTTAGCCAGTTGGAATAAGTTTATGACCGTAAATGCAACAAGTCAGTTTTTGGGAATTAAATCAGTGATACCAGAAATAAGAAAAAATGGCGGAGGTTCCATTGTTAACATATCCTCCATGGCTGGCCTTGTCGGTGGTGCTGCAGGTATTCATTATACTGCATCAAAAGGGGCTATTCGTTTATTAACCAAAGATGCTGCCGTTGAATTAGGCCCAGATCGGATTCGTGTAAATTCTGTTCACCCTGGTTTCATTGATACTCCGATGGTATCGGTTGTGACAGAAGACGCTGAATTGACAAAAGCGGCATTGCAGGGCATTCCCCTAGGTCGTGCAGCACAGCCAGAAGAAGTGGCAAAATTAGTCTTATTCCTTGCTTCTGACGATGCCAGTTATATTACGGGTGCAGAGATTGCGATAGATGGCGGGGCTACCGCGAAATAATCTTTACATGATAAGTTTTATCAACATGAATCCGGCAAACTCTAAGTTTGTGGTCCTTTTAAAACCCTCAGACTTTGAAGCTTGCCGGTTGTCTTGTTGATTAAATTTTACCCTACACCCAAATAATCTATCGCCAAGGCCATAAAATAGCGGATAGATTCTATGAATTTGTCAATTTCTATGTATTCATCAGGCTGGTGTGCAAGTTTTGGATCTCCAGGGCCAACGATAATAGTCGGAATGTGCAAATGGGGGCAATAAACGGATGCGTCTGTATAATAATTAACACCCATAGGATAAAGCTCCTTGTTTAAATGAGTCTTTGCAGTAGTAACAGCAAGTTTCACAAAATCATCTGTTTCATACGTACCAACGGATTCCATACTATTGATGACCTTTATTTGATAAGTAGATTGAAACCGCACTGAGAGGTCTTGGATCATTTTCTCAATATCTGCTAGAATGCTATCTTTATCCTGGCCGGGAATGGTTCGGATGTCTAACGTCAATTTACATTGGTCCGGTACCACATTTGTTTTTACCCCGCCTTCGATTGTCCCAATATTCATTGTGGGATGACCTAATAATGGGTGTGGCGTGTAATCAAATTGATAGGTTTGGAGCGTATTAATCAACTCATTCATCGCTAAAATTGCATTAATCCCCTGGTCTGGCATGGAGCCGTGCGCTGTTTTTCCATTTGTGGTGATTTCTAGCTATAGACAACCCTTATGTGCAGTAAATAGTTGGTTTTCACTAGGTTCCGAAACAACCATCGCGGTAGCTTTGTCAATTTGCCCCTTTTCGACGACTGTTTTTGCCCCATATCCATCCACCTCTTCACCTGCGGTCCCGACAAACTGGACCTTTCCCTTTAGTTTTACTCCGGCACCTTCTAAATATTTCAGAGCAAGGATCATGGCAGCTACGCCGCCCTTCATGTCTGTCGTTCCCCGCCCATATATTTTATTCCCAACTACCTTTCCGGAAAAAGGATCATGCTCCCATTCGACCTTTCCCGTTGGCACGGTATCTAAATGCCCGCTATAAATTAAATACTTTGCATCTGTTTCACCATTTGGATAAGTTACAAATAGATTGGCCCGATTGTGACCAAGGTCATCTACTTCAACGTGAAGTTTGGATGAGGCTAAATAAGTCTCGATCAACTCCGCCACTCTTTTTTCATTTCCAGGCTGATTCACACTGTTCACTTGGATGAGTGATTGTAAAAATTGAACTGCTTCTTTTTCAATAATCGTTTCAAAAATGGATGGCAAAACCTGCATGTTAAATCCCACCTTCTGTTCATTTAATCTAAAGCTGCCTACCTCTTATTTTCATGACACAGGCAGCTGCAAATGGTTATCTATTTTTTCCTTGAACGATCACATAGCCAGTGATCTAAAATACCAGAAAATTTCCCTGATATCGCTAAAGAGACGTGACCTGCTTCGACTACTTGATAGGTTTTATCTTTACTTGAAACTAAATCCATCAATGGCCGGCTTTGCTCTTCAGGTATAAGGTTATCGTTCTTTGAGCTCACCACTAATAGGTTTGCCTCAATCTTACCTAAATCGGCTTTTTCGCCACGGATGGTAAACTCCCCTTTTACGAGTTTATTTTCCTTAAAGAGGTCATTCGTTAGTTGTTGGAAAGCGCCACCCGTTAGGGGGACATGCCCTTTTGTCCAATTGTTCATCCGTCGCCATTTTTCCACAAACCGCTTGTCATTCGCGCGGGTTAATAGTGTTACGTATGGACTGGTATAAACGGGTGACGTGACAGACCTAAACATGGCCTCAACGTAATGAGGTGGAATGATTCCGTAAACATCTATGAATCGGTTTAAGGGGGAGTTGCCTTCCTTTAACCCATTCGCCACATGCTCCGGAATGGCCGCCACACTAAAATCAATAGGAACTGTCGCCACAACCAGGTTCTTAATTGGTTCATTAGCAATCGAAGCATACATGGCTGCTAGTGTGCCACCTAGACAATATCCGACCACCGACACCTCATCGGCAGCCGAATGTCGTAATACTCGTTGAACACTTTTTTTAATATAGTCAACAATATAATCTTCTAGATTAATATCTTTATCCTCGTAACCAGCCATTCCCCAATCTAATAAATAGACATCATAACCACTGTTTATTAATCCCTCAATGACACTGGTACCCGGGGCAAAATCTAAGATATGGGGACGATTGAATAGGGAATAAATAAAGAATATTGGCACATCATATTTCTTTTCAACAGCTGCATAATGCCACAATGTTGCCTTGTTTTTCTTCCAAATACATTGTCTTGGGGTAAGCTCTTTACTAAGTTCTGGCCCATTAATCGTCTTGAAAAATTCATTCCAACGCGTCCACTCTTTTTCAAAATCAAAAGAGGTTTTCCTTTCAGTATCTGTGGTCAATCTTGCTCCTCCTCCGATTACTTAGCTGTAGCTGCCAGTTCAAGTTCCCGTTCATTTTTCTTATGTTTACCCAGTTTTTCATCTACCTGCTTTTTAAGAGCGGAAATCTCCTCTTTTAAGACAAGATTTTGGGCTAATTCACTTCTTATTTCTTGAATTTCAAAATAAAACTCACTTACTTTTTCTATATCCTTTTTGTATTTCACTTGCTCCGATTTCAGTTGTTTTGTTAGCTTCATCATCTCTCGTGAAACTTCGACAAGACTAGTAATCCCTTTATTTGCGGTATCCATCGAAGCTTGTAAACTCCAGATTTGTTCTTCGAGTGCGTCAAGCTTTTCTTCTGTTTGAATCGCTAATTTTGCGACATGAGCGAAATCGCTTTTGGTAGGTACATGTAACTGATTCGCTAGTAACTCTTGATTTTTCTTAACCATCTCAAGATAACGTGATTGAATATCTGAACTCACTTTCGAAAATCCAACAAATTCGCGATTGTTTGTCCAGGAGTGAATCATTTCATTTGCTTGCTTTTCCCATTGATCACTAAACTTTTTAACTAAATCGTATGGATCAAAAGTCCCTTGACCTGCCATGTTAATCCCCCTGCTGATTGGTTTTTGATTTCAAAGAATGGGTTTGAACCGTATATAATTGTTGAAAAGGAAAGAAAATATTTTTCACTTGCTTTGTCATTAAATCCAATAATACATTTTGATTCTCACGAATAATGGAAGCTGCTTCTTTTACATTTTTCACAAACAGATTTCGATTGGTTCGTTTACATTCAACATATTGCTCTAAGGCATGGACGACCTTGTCTACTTGCTCACCATTAGCTAGATACGTAAAGGGCGTTAAGGTAAATTCTGCCGTTTTGTTTTGGATATCATCAAATTGTTTGTTTATTTCCTCGTATGATTTTGTTGGGAACAAGTTTTTCAAAGCTGTTGTTGTCGTCAGCAGCTCTTCACGAGATGCTTTTTCCCACTCACGAACTTTTTCCGAAAGATGTTCCGTCAGTTCTTTGCTGTTTTGCTCATTTCGTTTCACCTTTTCTGCAAAATTGGTTGCATATTGAAGAAGGATGTCCTCGTGAAATTCTGCTTGTTGAACCCAAGAATCGACTTGTTGCAAGGTTTGATCCCATAAAAGTTCTAAATACGTTGCATTTTTTTCGATTTCTGCCATTGTTTGTATCCCTCCATGTTTATATTCTCAAAAAACCCTAACTAACCGATTTCTCATTGTTAACCAATTTTATATTGGCATTCGTAATCTTCTTTTCCTTCAAGATAATGGCACAAACTGCCGCAACTGCTGAAACGATGGCAAAGAAGATGAAAACTCTGCTAAAATCTTGTGCTCCATTAGCTCCTACTTTTACTAAATATCCTGCAACGAGAGGAGAAACAAATGCACCCAGCTGACCAATTCCATTCGCTAACCCTGTGGCACTCCCAACAACTTCCTTTGGGTATAATTTAGGCAGATACGCATAAATGGAGCCAAAGTTTAAGTTAACAAAGAAACCAACGAGCAATAATAGTGTAAGTAATAGACCTGTATTTCCTTTTTCAACGGCACCAAGCATCCACAACACAGGAATACTGCAGATATACCCAATCAAAGCAACAGGCTTCATTCGATGTAGAACGTTATCCATCAACCATCCCCCGAGCATCATGGCGAAGAAGGCAACGATATAGGGGGCAGATGCGAACAAGCCCATTTCCTTCAGATTTAACCCATGCTGTGTAACCAAAAAGGAAGTTAACCATGTCGTAGTTCCCCAATAAACAGCTAATTGACAAAAGAGGCACAAGGTAAAAACATAAAAATTAACATCCTTCAAGAAAATCCCGTAGCTTTTTCGTTTCTCTTCTTTCGAAATCTTTCTAACTGAAGAATCATCCACATCCTGATCCTTACTTAATTTGCCTTTTGCAATCATTTCACTTGGTGAATCTGATACAAAACGCCATAGTAAAAGGATTCCAATTGCTCCTGGGATAGCAAGGACATAGAATACTGGTCTCCAAGCACCACTGAAGAAATAAATAGAGATACTTGTCACGATAACCGGAACAATTGCCGGAGCAACGGCCCATGATGTCGCGAAAAACGAAACGGCCCTTCCTCTTTCTTTATGAGGGAACCAGTTATTAATGGCCCGAATGGCCGGGGCAAAATGGTGTCCTTCTCCAAGCCCTAATCCGATTCGGAGTGCTAAAAACTGTCCGAAGGTTTTCACCATTCCAGTTAAAGCAGTTACGAATGTAAAGACGGTAATCGCAATATACATAACCTTCTTGGCACCAATTTTATCAGCCAGGAAACCAGCGCTAATTTGCGCAGCGGCATAGGCAAAGAAAAACACAGAGGCTAGCTGCCCTACTTCCACAGGGGTTAAATGTAAATCCTTCTGGATGAATGGCAGGAAGGTTAAGACCGCCATCCGATCAAAATAATTAATAATATAGACTAACCAAAGAATAAGTAAGATCGCATAGCGAAAGCCCCACGCCTTTTTCATAATTGTAGACATTGCATCTCTTCCTCTCTTTTGTAAAAAAATTTTCTAGTGCTGTACATTCTTCAGTACATTCTTGATTATTTTCCCTGCCGCATTCCGAGGCAGTTCGGATACAAATTCTACTAGTTTCGGAACTTTATAATTTGCTAATCTATCGGCTACAAAATCTCTTATTTCTTGGCTCTTAATAGTTTCATCCGCCTTTGGGACAATCACCGCTTTGACAATTTCCCCGAAGAGTGGATCTGGAACTCCTACGACGGCCACTTCATGTACTTTTGGATGATTATAAATAACATTCTCGACCTCAATGGAGAATATCTTTTCCCCGCCCCGGTTAATGAGGTCTTTCTTTCGATCGACAATATAGACAAACCCATCTTCATCTATTTTCGCTAAGTCGCCAGAGCGCCAAAATCCGTGAAGGAATGATGTTTGGTTGGCAATCTCATTGTTCCAATAGCCTTCAACAATCATCGGACCTTTAATTAATAATTCTCCCACTTCACCGGGATTACATGGTTCATCCAAATCATTGACCACTCTCATTTCGCCAACCGGAACAGGCAGTCCAACGGAAGCTACCTTTGAGTCATGAAATTTTTGCGGCATAATGGTTGCGGGAGAGGAGGTCTCAGTGGCTCCATAAGCATTATGCAAGTACGAATTCGGAAAATACTTTTTCAATTTATATATCGTTTCCGATGACATCGGAGCACCGCCGTAGGCGATACAATTTACTTTTGAATAGTTATACACGGAGAAATCTGGATGTGCCATCATCATAATGTAGATGGTAGGCACATTAAACAGAAAGGATACATTTTCTTCCACAGTTAATCGGATGTATTCTTCTGTCCTAAATCGCCTCATAATAACGGATGTCCCCCCCACCTTCACCATGTGAAAGAGCTGGCCAATTAAGCCTGTCACATGAAAGAGCGGAACCGCGATGAGGGTTCTTGCTTTGTCATTTGTCTTTAATACGTGTTCATAATTGATGGCGCTGTGAATCGCCCCTAAATGACTGCCGATTGCCCCTTTTGGCTGCCCCGTTGTTCCCGAGGTATACATAATAAATAATGGATCCTCTTCCGTTACATACACATCCGCAACGGTTGATGGCTGTTCTAGAATTTCAAAAGGCAAATAATCTTTTCGGTTTGGTGTTTTATGTCCGATTAAGAAAAAGTGTTGGACATGTCCGATGGAATCAAGATCTCTCATGCCTTCGACCTTTTCTAAAAATTCATCATCCACCACCAAGATCTTGCTGTTCGATTGTTGAATCATAAAAGAAAGTTCAGTTTCTTTTAATCTAGTATTTAAAGGCACCACAATCGCCCCTAATCGAGCACAAGCAAACACGAGTAAACAAAATTCAATACTATTTCCTAATAACAGAGCCACCCGATCTCTCTTTTTCACACCTAGGGAGTTTTGTAAATGACCAGCAATCTGCTCCACTTTTTCGTACATTTCTTTATACGTTAAGCGATTTCCATTCATCACAAGAGCCTCACCTGCTGGATAGTTACGGGCAGTCTCTTTCAACATCGCTGATAGGGTATCCGGCCGATCCTCGAAGACTTTTACCTCTCGAGTAAAGTGGACTTCCTTGATGATATTCATACCTTAACCTCCTAATCATTTCGTTAACGAGCTGTACAGCCGCCATCCACATTTAATATCTGACCCGTAACATATGCCGAGGTATCAGAGGCAAAGAAAACCACAGGTCCCACAAGATCCGAAGTTTCTCCAATCCTCTTGATCATGCTGGCATTGGTGATTTTCTCAGTCCGTTCAGGATCAGATAGCCACTCTTTGGTCATAGGTGTTTTTATGTAACCAGGCCCAATGGCATTAACGGTAATATTATAGGGGGCTAATTCTTCTGCCCAAACTTTTGTTACTTGGTTAATGCCGCCTTTACTAGCCGCATAAGATGTTTGGAATGGCATGCCGATTGATCCCAAAATGGAGGAGATGTTAATGATCTTCCCATATTTTTGTTTGATCATTTGTTTGGCACAGGCCTGCCCAACAAGAAAAAGCCCTTTTAGATTGACTGTTAAAACTTGATCCCAATCGCTTTCTTCGACATCAATTAAGAGTTTACGGATATTCATTCCCGCGTTATTCACTAAGATATCAAGCGAGCCGAACTGATCAACAATTTGACTGACTAGCTGTTCCACCTGATCCTTTTTCGTCACATCACAAGGGATATAGACAGCTTCAATATCCTCTTCCTTTAACAGTGATACAGCCCTTTCCCCTTCTTCGACCCCTCGGCTGGAAATAACAAGCTTTGCCCCATAATGCCCTAATGCCTGTGCCATGCTAAACCCAATCCCTTTACTTCCTCCAGTAACGAGGGCAACCTTGCCTGTTAAATCAAATGTTGGTAACTCCATAACCTTCATTCCCCTTCATCCACTTTTATTTGTTGGTGTGCTATTTATCTTTAATGCAAATATTGTGCCAACATTTCACATTGCGTGAAAATACAGAATAATTCGACATATTGCAACAAAAATATAGAAATCTCTTCCTTATTCCCCATTGCTATATGGAACATTTTCCGCTTTTCCGAGAGGGCAATAAAAAAAGCCAACGAATGAACGTTGACTTTTGATTCCTTTTTTCATCAAAGACCTAATTTCTGCATTTTTTTGACGAGGGCGGATTGGCTAATCCCTAATTCTTTTGCAGCTACTCGTGTGGTCTTTGATTTTTCCATTTGCTCTTTGATAAGCTTCCGCTCAACAGTAGCAATTATTTCCTTTAACTTCCTTGTTTCTGTCTTTTTACGGGCCCTTCCTTGTAACATGCTTTGAGGTAAATCATGCATCCCGATTTCCTCATTGTCTGTTGTGACGACTAATCTTTCAATTAAATTTTCTAACTCTCGAATATTCCCAGGCCAGCGATATTCTTCAAAGAAGTGAATGATTTCATGATGAAACCGTTTGTTTAACTTATTCTTTTTATTAGTTTTATTTAAAAAATAGAAAGCAAGTGGAACAATATCTGCTATCCTTTCCCTTAAGGGTGGGACCTTGATAGGTACGATATTTAACCGGTAATAAAGATCCCGTCTAAAATCATTTTTATCGACCATTTCCTCTAAATTCATATTTGTCGCCGAAATGACCCTTACATCAATTTTAAAGCTTTTTCTGCCGCCAACGCGCATGATTTCAAATTCTTGGAGAACCCTTAATAATTTCACTTGAAGATCGATGGGCATATCGCCAATTTCATCTAGAAATATAGTCCCCCCATCTGCCTGTTCAAACAAACCGGGCTTTCCCTGACTGTCAGCCCCTGTAAATGCGCCCTTTTCATAGCCAAATAATTCAGATTCCAGCAAGTGTTTTGGTATGGCGCCGCAATTCACTTTAATCAATGGCGCATTCGCTCGATCACTTTCTTGGTGGAGATAATTCACAATTACTTCTTTCCCTACACCAGACTCTCCTAAAATAAGGACAGTAGAATGAACCTTTGCTACCTTCCTTGCAAGATGAAAAACCTTCATAATTTCTTGACTTTGACAGATAACTCCATCAAGATGCATATGGATTAATTCTCTCTTTTTTAATTCTTCAATTTCATAGATATATTGTTCCGTCAATCTTTTTGAGTGTATCAGCTCTGTTTTCATATAATTCAAATCAGATATATCCCTTACGTTTGTTACAACATAGGTAATGTTCCCGTGATGATCAAATACAGGATTGCCCGTTACTAATAATTCCTTCCCTCTAACCGTTTGAATAATCGTTTGTGCTGTTTTTTCCTCTAAGACCTTCATCGTAACAGATTCTGAAACAAGACCTTCTTTTACCACCGTCATCATGTTCTTTCCCAGTAACTCTTGGCTTTCTACACCCGTAATTCTTGAGTAAGCGGAATTAACCATCATTCCCACACCATTATTATCTGCTACGTAAATACCATCATAACTAGATTGAAAAATGGAAAGTAAAATGGTTTCCATATCGGATTTGTTCACACCATCAAGCTTCGTCTTCTCGGACATAGACATATTTTCATTTGTACATTTGACGGCCATTTGAAGCTCCCCCACAGTTCGATAGAATAGATGTGCATTTTAGAAAAAAAGAGCTGATTACTTTTTAAATCAAATTATCTATATGATTCCTTTTCGAATCGTCCACACTATATAATTCTCTAAATTTGTAAAACTCCCTCTAATTTTTCTGTTTTTTTAAAAGAGTTAAAAAAATGTAAGAGATACTCCGTTCTTTTCTACCCACTAAATCAATAACCTATATAATAGACAATTGAAGAAAGGGAGAATTTTATTATGCCATTTGTTAATCATGAAAATATCCGTCTATACTATGAGATTCACGGACAGGGTGAGCCTTTACTGTTAATTATGGGCCTTGGCTATCATTCTCTATCCTGGCATAGAACATTACCTGCACTAGCGAAACACTTCCAGGTGATTGTCTTTGATAATCGCGGTGTGGGGAAGAGTAGTATGCCGGAGAAACCGTATTCGATCGAAATAATGGCGAATGATGCAAGAGCTGTCCTCGATGCCGCTTCCGTTGAATCTGCACATGTTTTTGGAATTTCCATGGGTGGAATGATTGCCCAACGATTGGCACTTGCCTATCCTGAAAGGGTTCGTTCATTAGTATTGGGCTGTACCACAGCAGGTGGGACTACCCATGTCCAACCATCTCCAGAGATATCTGAATTAATGGTGGCGCGAGCTGCTCTAACTGGAACCCCTGAAGAAAATGCATGGGCAGCAGCACCTATTGTTTATAGTCAAGCCTTTATTCAAAAATATCCAGAATTAATCCAGGAAGATATTGAAAAGCGAATTGAAATGGTCACCCCTCCGCACTGCTATTTATCACAATTACAAGCATGTCTTGCACATGATACCTCTAATGAATTAGATAAAATTACGATTCCAACTCTCGTCATCCATGGTGATGCTGATGAATTGGTGCCCTATAAAAATGGGGTAAACCTAGCTGAAAAGATTCAAAGAGCTGAGCTTTTTACTATTCCAGGTGCCGGACACATTTTCTTCACCGAAGCGACAGATATGGTCAACAACAAGGTTATCCAATTCTTAGGTAGGTAATAAGAAAAGCCGGGAGAACATTCCCGGCTTTTTACTCTATTCACGTTAAATCATATCTGAATTTGCCATTTAAGCTTATGCTAGACCGCCATTCGAAAATATAATTTGCCCATTAATCCAGCGACCAGAGGTTGCCAAATAGGATACGGTGTCCGCGATGTCTTCTGGTGTACCCAGACGTTCAAGTGGTGTTGCTTTAGAAAAATGACCGATTAATTTTTCATCTTTCCCATCTAAAAATAATGGTGTAGCAGTTGGACCTGGAGCAACGGTATTTACTGTAATATCTTTGCCACGTAATTCGCGAGCTAATATCATGGTAATGGATTCAACTGCGGCTTTACTTGCAACATATGCACCATATGTTGGTAATTGTGTGCGGGTAACAGAAGTGGATATATTGATTATTGCACCGCCTTTTCGAACATGTCTTGCTGCTAGTTGGGATATGAGGAAAGTTCCGCGAATATTTGTATGGTAAATTTTATCCAAATCAGCTAAATTCAGCTCTGCGATGGTGCTAAGTAACATGATACCTGCCGTATTGATTACGACATCAATACCACCAAAACTTTCTTCAACCCTATCGAAAACTTCTTGCATTCCTTTTTCATCTGCAACATCTCCACCAACACATATGGCTTTCCCTCCTTGCTTTACAATCTCATTCACTAGAGCATCTGCTTTTTTCAAATTTCGTGAAAAATGCACGGCAACCGCAAATCCATGCTCAGCCAATTTTTTAACAATAGCTTGCCCAATACCGCCAGTTCCACCTGTAACAAGCGCAACTCTCAAATCGTGTGTATCAGTAGATAATTTTGACATGATGATTTCTCCTTTATTCATAGTAGTTGGTTACAAAAAATAAATATTGTAACTTTTATACAACATTATTATACATCGCTTAGTTACAATGTCAACGATTTGTAACTTTGTGATGGATCATTTATAATAAGGCATAGAAATCACTAGGAGTGTTTAAAATGGCTATTCTTTCAAAAGAGAAGATCTTCGCCGTTACGGAAGGAATGATTATGCGAAAAGGAGTACAAAAAACGACCCTCTCTGATATTGCAAAAGAACTCGGTGTTACTCATGCTGCATTTTATAAGCATTATAAAAATAAAGAGGATTTGTTGCAGCAACTTGCACTGAGGTGGTTAGAGACTACTTCCAAGGAATTAGTAGAATGGGAAGCCCCAAAAGGTATTAGTTCTGCTGAAGCGCTTCACGAATGGCTTTGGCTTTTGGCTTCTACAAAGAAAAGGCTTTATCATGATGATGAACGGATGTTTCGCTTATATACGGATTACCTTGAAAGTACTCAAATTCTCGTTAAGGAGCACTTAGAAAAATTAGCACTAAAAGTGGAATCCATTAGTGGAGTAAAAAAAATGGGCCAAGCTTTACTGACGGCCTTTGTATATTTCCATAATCCATATTTTGCAGACAGATGGGATAATGAGTTTTATAAGGAGACTTTTGAAGATGTATGGGGGCTAATTGCTAACAAACTACTATAGGTTTATTAACGATACTGCCCGATAATCGTGTTCTTCTTTCACATTCACATCCCTGATAGTAAACTTTTTTAAAACAGTTGCACTTTACCTGGCACGAACGTGAAATAGGCGCGATAATTTTAGATCATCGCGCCCATTAAAGCTATATTGCCATGGGGATGGTTTTTACCTATTTTCATGACTTAAGATACTTCTTTCCATATACGTGTGGATCGCGAAATTCTATTTTCCTTGTATAGAGAATATCTGCTCAATTTCTTGGATCTCTCCAGCAGTTAATTGAAGCTGTAAGGTTTTTAGATTGTGGAGTACTTGGTCAGCACGCTTTGCACCAGGAATAATGACGTCGATACATGGACGGGACAGATACCAAGCAAGAATCACTTGGGAAACTTCCGAACCCTTAGTGGCTGCAATTTGACGAACTCGCTCAATCTTTTCTAAGTTTTTTTCGAAAACACCTGCTTGAAATTGCGGTCTTTTTCGATTTTTTTCACTAATTTCCGTTTCTTGCTTATATTTACCTGTTAATAACCCAGAAGCTAAGGGATAAAATGGCACAAAAGAAATTTGCTGTTCGGTAACGTAGGGAAATAACTCTTTCTCTGCACCGCGGCTTATCAGGTTGTATTCCCCTTGGTAGACATCCACATAGCCATCTTTGTTGGCTTCTTTTAATTGCTGAAGGGAGAAATTTGACACACCGATGGCTCTAATCTTCCCTTCATCTTTCAATTGCTTCAACGCACCAACCGCTTCATCTTTGGGTGTATCTTGGTCAGGAAAATGAATATAAAATAGATCTATGTAATCCGTTTGAAGCCGTTTTAAACTCTCTTCGACGGCTTGTTTTAAAAAAGCAGGTGAGTTATCTAAGATCATATCATGACCATTTACTTGATGTGCTGCTTTGGATGCAATGACAATTTCTGAACGATTTCCCCTTTCTTTCACAACTTCCCCAATGATTTCTTCCGATCTCCCCAGACCATAAACATACGCCGTGTCTAGAAAATTGATCCCATGTGTTAGACCTGTTCGGACCAATTCCCTGCCTGCTTCTTCATCTAAGTTTGGAAAAAGATTATGTCCTCCAACGGCATTCGTTCCAAGACCAATCGGATTAACAACTAAATCGGTTTTCCCTATTCGAGTATGTTTGGTCATTCATTTTCAGCTCCCTTATTTTACTAATTTGATGATAACAAACTTTTAGAAGAGAAAACAAAAGTAATGCTTTTATTTATTTTCTATAACCGTTTTTAATTAATAATGGAGGGATTGGTAAAATTTATTTAACCCGTTTCCTCCTTGGTTTTAGCACTAATTTATGAGCTATCTGGGGAAGATACTTTTATTACTAAGAGACCGAAGGGGGGACACGAAATGGAAAAACAAATAAAACAGCTTCAAGAACAAACGGAACACAAAGAAATAGTAAAATATACGCAGCATGTGCTCGAAGCCATTGATAAATTAGTGGATGAGCATCGAAGGATCGTATCTTCAAACTCACTAGCTGGGATAAAACCAAATGGGAATAAAGAACATACTTTTTATCGAAGTATGCGTGAGGTAAAACGGATCCTTTTCGTGGAATTAGAAAAAACCATTGAGGATTTTAATCATATTGGCGACAAACATTATGTGAGAAATTACCCAGATGGCGTAAAAAAGTAAAAAGGCAATGGGAAAGAATTATCCTCCTTTCCCATTTTGACGCTTACTCTTTTTTTGTTTGAATTTTCCCGAAAAGTAGTGCGTTATAATAGGTTTCATCAATGAAATAGTGGTCCCTTAATTCTCCTTCTACTTCATAGCCATTCTTTTCGAGAATCCTTGCAGAGCCAACATTTGCATCCACCACGCTTGCATGGAGTTTATGTAGGTTAAGGGTTTCAAATGCATAATCACTTATCAATGCCACACACTCCGTACCATAGCCTTTGCCCCAATGGTCACGGTGAAAAACATAGCCGATTTCAGCTTGGTTTGCTTCATGATCAAAATGGAAGATCATCGCTGTCCCGACAATTTCCTGCGTTGATTTTTGAACAATGGATGCATATAAATGTGTACCTGCTGCCTCCCGGTTTATCATCCTTTCAATGTGTTTTTTCGTATCGTCCAAACTGTTCATTAGACTCCAGCCAATAAAACGTGATACTTCTATATCTGATGCATAGTTATGGATTTCTTTTGTATCAGCTGTGCTTAGTTCCTTAAAGGCGATATGTTTTCCTGCTAATGAATGAAATAACTGTTGCTTCATTATTTTCTACACTCCCAAACCATTAATGCCACCCTTCACTTCTTGCCTTCCATAGGTAAATAAGGGCATTCAATTTATCATACAAGTTTCAGCTATAATTTGAAACTTTCCTTTCCAATTCATCCTTTTGACGGAGATGATGACGAAAATGCATTTCAACCAACTTATACCACTCTTTTGCATTCAACCAGCCGAATCCGCCATGTTCAACTTTATGATTTGGGTTTATAGAATCCACTTTAGTTTCCCAATGACTCCATCTTTGTATTAATTGATCCATTCTGGTTAGTAGGTTTTCCCTGCTGTCTGAATTATTTGGTGTCGAATTGAGTTCATCCGGTAATCTTACTTTGATAGGCGGAAACCCACTGTTCTTAAATAATTGCTCACCAAATGGGGTCTTCCCAAGGGGTTGCTCCTCCATTAATGTCGTACATGTTTCCATATTATCAAGATATTCATGGGCAACAACCAGTAAATGGTCATACATCTGTCCAATAGACCAAACTCCCTCTTCCGAGATCGTTCTAAGCTGTTTCAATGAATAATGGTCAAGATCACTTTTAAATCTACTTAGTAGGTTATTATCACTCAATGATATTCTCCTTTATCATAAGGATCTGAGAAGCAATCCCCGTTCTTTAACTCTTGCTCCTTTTAACCAACAAAGATAATTACACTTTGCCTTCATTTTTTCCAATAACGACTGTTGCATCCCATTCTTCATTTCTTGCTATTTTAGTCGTTAATCCAGCATTAGCAAAAATTTCATAGGTTTGAGCTGCCTGCATTTTACTCGTCTCCACCAATAGATACCCTCCAGAGGTAAGCCATTTGGGAGCCTCCTCCGCAACCTTTCGCTGAAGGTCTAGTCCATCCTTTCCCCCATCAAGTGCTACTTTGGGTTCGAATAAGCGGGCCTCCTGGGGAAGTAAATTTATTGCATCAGTAGGAACATACGGTGCGTTTGCCACTATTATGTTCACATGACCTTTTAATGTATGGGGTAATGCATGATACAAGTCTCCTTGATAAACGTGACCACCTAGGTTCGTTATGTTGCCAGAAGAACATTTTACTGCGACAGGATCAATGTCAACGGAGTGTAGTCGAATCTTACTTGAGCTGGTTGCTAGCGCAGCACCGACAGCACCAGATCCACAACATAAATCAACAACAATATCAGACATGTGGGTCAACGCTTCTGCCTGCTGGACCAGAAACTCGGTACGTTTACGCGGAACAAAAACTCCCCGTTCTACTTCAATCCGCAACCCACAAAACGTTGTAAATCCAAGGACGTATTCAAGTGGTACGCCACTGGCTCGTATTTCTACCATGTTCATCAAATTCTCGATGCTGCTAGCCTGTGAGATAAGTAACTGCGTTTCTACTTCAGCAAAAACACAACCCTCGCAATGTAGTCGGTCAATTATGCTTTTTTCCGTCTTATTATCTAAAAAGAATGTACTGTTTTGTCCTATGAATCCTCACCACTTTCGAAAAATTTAAGGTTGTTTACCATCTATATTCTAGAACTAAAAGAAATTTCCTTCTTTAACAAACATGTCCCTACTATATAGGAACAGCAAACAAAAACGTTGAAAGCTGCACTTTTTATCTTATGCTGCCAATCCCCCATAAAAACAAAGGTACTTAAGATGTGTGAAAAAATAGATATGAATATCAGAAAAAATGAAAACCCATATCGTTAAAGATATGGGCTTTTCTGTGATCCATTTCACATTTGGTTCATATATCGCTTAGCTTAGGCCAGCTTTTGTTAATCCATACGCTTTATCAGCTGATCCTGGTACCGTTTTGAAAGCAACATTAATTCGGTTCCAAGCATTAATTCCCATAATTGAGAATGTAAGATCTGATAATTCCTTTTCTGAAAACTGACCACGAACACGGTCATACATGTCATCAGGTACACCATGCTCAGGTATTTTTGTCAAGATTTCTGTCCATGCTAATGCTGCACGCTCACGTGGACTAAATAGCGTTGATTCACGCCAAATTGCAATGTGGTAGAGACGAAGCTCTCTCTCACCATGCATTTTAGCTTCTTTAACATGCATATCAAAGCAAAAGCCACATCCATTCATTTGTGAAGCTCTGATGTGAACTAAATGACGGATTGATTCTTCAATTGTACTTTCCTTCTCTTGCATGCTAAGTTCCATCAACTTCTTAAAAAATTCTGGTGATTCTTTCATATAATTAATACGTTCAGTCATGATTTGAATACCTCTCTTTTCGTTATTAATTGTAAACATCATATAAACATGTAACTGTAAATCCACAACTAGAAGATCGACCAGTAAAGATTAGCGAAATGAAAGTACCTAATCTGCATCATCTTTACCTGCATTTGCCTTTAAATTAATAACGATTCCCCCTTTATTAATACACATTGTTTCATTCAGATGAAGTATTAGTAGTTCTTATGGAAGCAGCTAATCTTATGTAACACTGCTACCTTTATTTCTCCATCTACACTCATATAACGACTAAGTGATTCATTCTGTGACAAGATGCTCAATTAAAAGAGTTTAGAAAAATGCTCTCTCTTTTGAATATCAGGTTAACGTTTTTTTATCTTATTTTTACGTTATACATTTTTGGAATCTATTTGGAAAAGGTATATATAGTAAAAATTTATTCGAAAAAAAAATATACTTTTGTCACAAAATTGCTCCTAAGCTCGTTTAATATGTTGGGTATGCTATGAATTTATTAGAAAAGAATGGAAGTGGAAAAATGCAAGAGATGTACAAAAAATATAAAAGGCTACTATTTAAACTCGCATACCAATTGACAGGATCGGTTTCAGATGCGGAAGATGTTGTCCATGACGTGTTTATAAAATTATATGAAGTTCCCCCGGAGAAGTTGGCTGAACCTAAAGCGTATCTTTGTAAAATGGTAACGAATCGTTGTCATGATTTACAAAAATCAGCGCGCAAGAAGAGAGAACAATATTTTGGAGAATGGCTTCCTGAACCCTTGTCTAATTCTCAGGAGGATTCAATGGACTCAGTTATCCGTGAAGATGAATTGTCTTATGGAATACTTGTGCTACTTGAAAAGCTTACACCAACGGAACGGGTCGTTTTTGTCCTTCGTGAAGCACTTAGCTTTGAATATCAAGAGATAGCAGAAATCATACAAAAAAGCGAAGCGAATTGCCGTAAAATATTCAGCCGTGCAAAAGCAAAAATGGGGATCGATGCTGAAGAGGAAGTTCATTTGGAAGCTGTTTCTCAAGATTTAGTTCATGATTTTATCATAGGACTCAAAAATGGGAACCTGAATCAGGTCATTTCTATGCTTGATCATAATGTTGTACTGGTCTCAGACGGTGGCGGCAAAGTAACAGCTGCTGTTGAACCAATTGAAACACGAGATAATGTTGCCGAGTTTCTATTTGGCCCAGTTCGTCGCGCATCAATGGTGGAGGGAGTATCGCATATTGAAATCAGCCAAATTAACGGTCAACCCGCGCTTATTCTTCGTTCAAACGAAGGTATTCATACCGTGGGGATGATTCATGTCGAAAAGAATATGATTCGCAATATATATATTGTCCGGAACCCAGACAAGCTGAAACATGTAAGAATATAAAACAATTTAGCTTTCGGATTCTCATCTTACGGGTCTATTTTGTATGAATCAATCTAGAAGATCTCGAAGATAGATGTGACCATAAATCTGTAACTTTGGAGTTTGCAAGATCGCTTTCTGTGCTAACAACAAATCGCACTACATGATGTCCCGTAAATCACTGGTTATATTTTTATTTATGCAAGGACTAACATAGATTTTTGGATTACTAGTGGTGGTATATAAAACTTCACTGTTAGGCATTAAAATGACGTTTTCTTGAATAAGATGTCCTTAATCGCCTAACAAGCCGAAGTAAAATAAGCGGAGGTCTTCCCGTTAAATGCAGAATGGAGCCTATTTTGGGGTAAATAAAGGGAGATTTTCCGCTTATGCAAGGAAAAACCTCCTAATTTTGCATTCTTTGAATCGATAGACGGAATCTCTCCGTCTATTAAGCCTTTTTTAATAATAATTTCTAATTAACCGGAAATCCTCCGTCTATTTATCAGTTCGGTGCTTAACCTGATCCTCTTGATCCTAGAAGCAGGAATCAGCATCATTAAAAAATTTGTATTCGAAATGACACTGTAAATGACAGAAGTTTTGACCCTCTTTTTTAATTGTACAATACTTATTGTCCATTATATTAATGAGGTCAATTGCTAGGTCAAAGTTAATGATATTCGTAGAAACCTTGATAAATACGGAAAAAGACGTATGCCAATTCATACGTCAATTCTTATGTCATTTATTAAGAATGCACCCGATACCGGAACCCTATATTAAAACCAAAGATTGCTTTATTTAGGTATAAATTGCAACCCAATCACTTCAAAATATAAAGCCGCTACCCTAGTTGAAGGAATGTCTTACTTAATAATACGTCTCAAATTTTTTTCAATCAAATATTGAAATCCATACAAGAAAAAAGCTTTATAATAAAAATACAAAAAGAATTGAAGGTTATTTATTTTTTCTAATTTATACAATTTTAATTTAGTGAAAAGCCACGTTAAAGGAAATGTAAAAGTAATCCCTACTATCGCATTTAACAAAAGAAATTTTTTAAAATTCCCATATGACCATTTTAATGTACATAAAGCCATTAACTGCATGGGACCTATAAGAAAAGGGATTTCATTTCGAATAGAGGAACGGGGATTATTATAAAAGATCCACCATTTTCGTCGTTTGCCAATTTGAAGGTCTAAACTAGTTAATAGTATAGAAAGAATACTGGCTGGTAAAAATCTCTTGAGAGTTCTCCGTCCTAATAACGGGTAAATAAGCCATGAAACGATAATCATCGAAATATTTAGCAACATCTGATTTTTCCTTGACATAGTAATAGCCCCTTTTAAGCCACTTATTTACCTTATTTTTACCTCCTTATTAACAGATTATCCACTCCATTAGTTGAACAAGAACCGTTCCCTCTAGTGCAGGTATACGTACTTTAGCTAGTCAGATGCTTTTACTTTGATATATCTAGTCCAGTTGTAAGAGTAAGTTTAAATGGACTTAACCCTTTCTTTCTTTTTAAAGTAAGAAATGATCAATAAGAATAGCGGTATCAAGATACCGCATAGAGGGTATACCACAGCTGTCCAATATTTATCGAATAGTGTAATAGCCGTCTCATCCGGAATTACTATTGCCGTGATAAAAATCATGGGTATGCCGAACCAAATGATTTTTCGCCAATCTTTTACCTTCAAACAATTTGCCGTTTCATAACATGCAATAAAAATATAAAGGGATGATTGGGCGATCACTCCAAAGACCCAGATAAACATAATAAACACATCGGCATTTTGAATGAAACTTAATATATCAATGGTTCTAACAGACACAAAATAAGAAAATTTTAATTTGGCTGCTAAATTAGGACCAAAAACCAGCAGCACCATAAGTGTCGAAGAACAAACCATAAAAACGGTAATGCCCACACCTAGCATAGATTTGGCCAGTACTTTTTTTGGAGACTGTATAAATGAGATGATAACCAATAAAACGAACGGACCTGAGAACCAAAAAGCAGGAGCAATAGATCCTTTTAAAATGTTTATCTCCCCGGAATCAAAATAGATAGGTAAGATATGATGCCATTTTATGTTTCGGACATTTAACAAAAAGCTAATGAACAACGTTATAATTATACTGGGCCCCACTAGTTCGCAATAACGGCCGATTCCCATAATTCCCGAGGAATAAGTTAAATAAGTCATTAATCCAATAAAGAGGAGTATGATCAACCATACTGGTGTTCTGTTAAGTAGGACAAGATGAATAAAGTCTGCAAAAGAACGCAGTAAAATCGCGGGCAGGATAAACCAGGCAAGTAAAAAAGGGAGAACAATCAATCTCCCTAACCATTTGCCCAACAGTTCCTGGCTGTATTGGACCAAGGTTTGATGAGGGTGGAGCATGCTTAGTTTCACGGCAAGAAAGGTAATAGCTAAGCCAATGATACCTCCAACCAACATGGAAAGCCACGCATCTTGCTTCGCTATTTGTATCGTTGGTGTGATTTTTAATCCAATCATCGCAATGATCTCAGTCGTTGCAATAACCCAAACCAGCTGTGTTTCTGAAAGCTTCATAGGTCTTTGCCACCCCCCTTATCGATAATCTGCACCTTGGATAATTAGCAGCATTAATAAAATTTCAACGCCTATTTAATGACGAATTGGCTAGGCCCGAATCATTGCACTGAAGCTCTACTTTTACCAATACATCTACCGTGGGAAAGGTCTTGGGCCAGTTTTGCTTTATCTTTTTCCACTGTCTAGGGTATTGCTGATGAACAGTTTCACCAAACCCAAAGATGTCCATTTGGTATTCTTCCTGAACTTTTTTGACGAGCTGTTCTATTGATTTCTTAGTTTTTTGATTAACTTTCTCTTGTATGAGTAAAAGATCCTCTCGTTTTGATGGATCTAGGTTGGTATTGTTTTCGATAATCGCTCCTTCTCCAATGAGATGGACATCAATTTGGATCCGTTCTTCGATCTGCTTTGCTTTGATACGTCGACCAATTGTATCTATCGTTAAACTAATATTTCCATCCCCTTCAGGTACGAAAGTAGTGAGAATAAAACTGGATATTCTGTCTGCAATCCACAGGGCATAAGTAGATTCTTTTTTATCCAAAAATCCCACCAATTTTACCCCATCATCTTTGTTTAGGATAGCAGTTCCGCTATAACTATATTGCTTGGACGGATTTAAACTTACAGCCGGTAATAAAGGTTGGGTTCCATCACTCAAAACATCCACTACAAATTCACGGGCTAAGTAGGGTTTCAAACCTATTGCTTCTTGTTCATCTGAAAGTGTTGTTGTAATAAAAGGATCAAAAAAAGGCTTACTAGAAAAGACGTCTTTGGGTCGACCGTTTTTCACCACATATATCATTGCACGCATATCGGATTGAGCACTACGCATGAACGGGTCGATGGTATCTCCCATTCCTTTCTCTGCCAATTTTTGTCCGACAAGGAAAATATCGCGATGTCCGGCAAACACAACCCGAGATATCATGGTCTGCATGTTAGCCAATGCGTCGGAAACATTTTTTCCGGTCGCATTCATCACATGGAAGCTCCCTTTCTTATCGCCACCACTTTGTCCACCTCCAACCCCCGAAGGTGTCACCAAAAGTGCACTTGCTTCTAATTTTCCATCTTCCGTTAAGTCAAGACCATTCCCACCAACAAAAGCGAGTTGATCAGGTTCCTTGAGGTTCCAACATCCAGTTGTCATTAATAGAGGAATGAGCAATTGAAAAAAAATTATGGCTGTGCTCTTCATAATTGGTCCCCCTCTTTTTTAACCATTTTCTGCGGCCATCGTAACAGCACATCCTTCAATCCGCGCATTTTAAGCGGAGCCACCGGACTAAGATAAGGTGTCCCAAATGATTGAAGATGCAGGAGGTGGATGAGAATAGCGCTAATTCCAATTGCTATTCCAAATATACCTAATATTCCCGAGAGTATGATTAAAGGGAACCTAAGCATCCTTAAAGGGAAGCTGAAACTATATCGAGGAATAATAAACGAAGCGATTCCACCTGTCGCAACGACAATAACAACCGGTGCTGAGATAATTCCGGCACTAACGGCTGCTTCTCCAATTACCAACGCCCCAACAATGCTAACAAGAGGACCAATTTGTTTTGGCAAGCGGAGCCCAGCTTCCTGTAAGCCTTCAAACATAAACTCCATCAATAAGACTTCAATCACTGTTGGAAATGGTGCACTTTCTCTCAGTGATGCAATATTCAACATCAGTTCTGGAGGAACCATCTCTGGATGAAAGTTGGTTAACGCTATATAAATACACGGTAGAAAAACTGAGAGAATGGTAAAAATATAGCGAACCCATCGAATCATGGCGACAAACAAAAACCGTTGATGATAATCGTCTGGTGCCTGTAATCCAGACCAAAACGTCATTGGAACGATAAGGGAAAAGGGTGTTCCATTGGTTAAGATGGCGACCCTTCCTTCAAGCAAACTTGCTGCAGCAACGTCCGGACGCTCACTATTTAAAATTTGTGGAAAGGGAGAAAATGGTGCTTCCTCAAGGTATTGTTCGATAATGCCCGATTCAAGAATTCCATTTGTTTGTATGCATTTTAGTCTTTTAAGAACTTCATTGAGAACAGGTGGTGCGACAATTCCTTCAATATAGACAACGGCTACGTCCGTCTTCGTCAGTTTTCCAATTTTCAGGGATTCGATTTTCAACTTTGGAGTGGCTAATATCCTGCGCATCATTGTAGTATTGGTTCGCAGATTCTCGGTAAAACTTTCTCTTGATCCCCGAAGGACAGGCTCGATGGCAGACTCACTTATACTTCGAGTCTCAATCTTTTTAACATCTGCAAGTAAAGCAAAATGTTCTCCGTCGACTAAAATTGCAAGATTTCCCTTTAAAATATGGTCAGATATTTCCTCTATGTTGGAAACCTTCTTTGTTTGGAGAACAGAAAAACGCTCCTGTTCAAACATCTCAATAACACTCTCTATCGACCCTAAACCTTGGGGCAGTCCTTTGTACATTAATGGTTCTAGGATGTTCGAAATAATCATATCCGTATTAACCATACCGTCAACATAAATCATTAAAAGCTTCGTTTGATCATGAATCGTAATTTCACGATACATAATATCTGAACTATGAAGAAACAGGCTTTTAAACATTTGCTCATTCTCAAGAATACTTTTTCCAATAGTTTGACTGTTATTTTCAGTAGATTTACTATCATTGGTATTTAGTTTTTTTCGTCCATCTGATTTCGCAAACTGTCCCATTATATGCCCAACCTTCGTAACCATATATGATTAGTAATTCCCAAATTTGAACAAATATACTTTTTCGTGAAGCACTAAAAAAACCTCTCCACTATTATGGAAAGATCTTTGGTCCATTGATGGTATGCTCTTGATCCACATATGCATTTCTAATCTAGAATATCTATTTACCGGATGTTCCCAGTAAAGGCCATATAAATTTGGGGGTTTACAGAAATAGCTGTCCAGCCAATTA
The DNA here is from genome assembly GCF_030915505.1 of Neobacillus sp. OS1-2. Taxonomy (GTDB): domain Bacteria; phylum Bacillota; class Bacilli; order Bacillales; family Cytobacillaceae; genus Neobacillus. The sequence continues at coordinate 4,249,369 of NZ_CP133265.1, read as the reverse complement.
TTTACACTATTGGATTCCGTTTATTAATATTTAATTGACTTACTAGTTACTGGTGGTTCATTAAACCAACCTTTTTTAACCAATAGTTTAAACCCTTTTTCTGAAAAACTTTGAACCTGTTCTATTAATTCATGTAGTATTTTGACATGATTCCTCTTATAACTAGATACAGCAGCGTTTTGTAAATTTATGATTCCAATGGGATTTAAATACATTATTAGATTTGTCATTAACTTATCTGAAAATGGAGATTCATGGACTTTATGAACGAAGCTCTCTAGTCCAGTTGTAGTACTAACACCGTTTTCCCTTAAAATATCCGATAAAGTGGCAGCTTGATGAAATGCTAATTTCTTGCCCTCATTAAATAGTCGCTTTGACTCATCATCTTTTACAACATCAGCAAATGCAGTGCATAAAGCAACACCAACATTATTGCATTGAAGTGGACTGCACATGTGTACCAATTCTACTGCATTAAGTGGTCTCAATTGTGTAGATACAACCTTAAACAGTTTACTCTCTCGTTCATGTGCTTTCATGTATAAAAATGGGCTGTTTTGTAACAAGTTCTTTTCTTTTAATAAACCTAGAAGCGATTCATCAATTTGAATAAGCTTAATAAGGACTTCACTAAAGAATTTCTTTACATTCATATCCGTTAGTTCTGCATATTGAGAAGCGAGGATCCGCATCCCATTTCCGGTAATATGCTTATGAACTTCAATGATTAATGGATCGGTAAAAAGCTTTACTGAGGAGTTAGATAAATCCACTTCGCTGAAAAACGGCGTTTCATTATAACCGCTATCATTTAATATCTTTGTAGCCTCTTTTTCTTGAAATGTAGATAATGAATAGATTTCATCGAGAACACCTCTCAAATCTTGGTCCTCAGCCGTGTCGATAAGATTTTTCAAAATAATATTAACCATATTTGAACTTGATTGTAGATACCAAAGAAAGCCGAACTCATTTACGTTCATATAATAGGCTCCTTTATTATTTATTTTCACTTATTAGAATGACAAAAATAGTGGTAATTATTCTAACCATGGGATGATTAACAACCCAGAGGTTATCCATCACTGTGACTTTAGTTGGGAAGCCTATTATTCATTTATATCTAATCCAGATAACTTTAAAGAAAGTTCATCTACTACTAAAAATACACATCCAAAAACGGTTCTGTAATCAATATAGTCCCCTTTAGCTTCAACATTTATCTCGATAATATTTCTTTTATTATGTATGTATTTTTCTTCAAATTGATTAAAATTAATATTTGTAATAGATACACTAATTTCCTCAAAGGATTTTTGTAGCTCTCTTTCAAATAGTGAAGGATTAAAGTTTTCCCTGAAGAAAATTCGAATAGTAAATTTCATTTCAAATCCTCCTTCTACTGATGATTTGCAAAATCTTCCTTACTTAACCTATATTCGAATAACTTGTATATCTTTTCTCCTATATAATTTATTCAACTAGTCTGTCCAGCAGCGAATAAAAAAAGCGATCCCCAAAGTATCGCTCAATTTACATGATTGCACCTGTTTGTGAACAAAGTGAGTTGTTTTCTTTCAACTTCTGCCCACTTTTCTTCAATTAACCTGCACCATTACTTAAAAAATGGCCTTGCTGATTACAAGCAAAGTATCAAAGTATTTCGTGGACTGTATTAACGGTACCGCTCTTCTTTAAATGGATTTGCTGTCATCGAATAGCCAAACTCTTCCCAAAAACCAGCCTTGTCTTCTTTCATAAACTCAATTCCTGACACCCACTTTGAGCCTTTCCATAGATAAAATACTTCTGGTGGAATGTACCTAAGTGGATAACCATGTTTTGGATCAATATCCTGCCAATCATGATGTTTATCCTTCCACCGGTATACAAACAATGAATCGTCCCCTAATAAAGGCTCTAGGGGCAGGTTCGCAGAATAACCAAATCTGTCCCTATTGTAGTACCCGTAGATTTTAATGTATTTTGCACCTTCATTCATTTCAACAAATTTCAATAACTCTCTAAGTGCAATTCCTTCAAAGGTTGTATCAAATTTGGACCAGGTGGTAACACAATGCATGTTAACGCTTGATATGGTTTTTGGTAGCTCCATGATTTCTTTATAGGATAAGGACCTTTCTTCCTTCACCTCACCAAATAGTCTGAAATTCCATGTGCTTTCATTAAACTCGGGAACATCCCCTTTGAACAGTATCGGCCATTTTTCTGTTTCGAATTGGCCAGGTGGAAGCTGCTTTTTCATCTTACACCATCCCTTTTTTATCTTAAACGTTAGTAAATTGCAGTGCTTAGAATAGTATGCTTCAAAATAAGGAAGGCATACTGTAGTCAGATCCGTCCCTACTTCTTAAATGGCAACGTGTACAAAAGTCTATTCTATAGAAAAAACACATTGAATTGGAGAATTCAATGTGTTTTTACAGTTTCTCGAATGAGAATGGTAATTATTAATTATTTAGGATTAATAGCAATAAATTCCTCAATTGTATCAGGGGTATTTTTGCCTTCTTTTCCTTTGAAAAGGTCGATATTAACGGTCACATCCATACAGCCAAGGTATTTTCCGTTCTCATCACGTACTGCCATGAATTTTTGGTAAATTTGACCCACTTCACCATGCCGTTTTGGGAACCAAAATTCCCATTCGTCGCGTGTTCCTGAACGGAAGTCATTCAACAATTTCTCAACGTGGTGAGCCACTTTTGGGTGAAGCTCAAGCACTGGACGACCAATCGCTTCTTTGCGGCGACCATGCACGCGGTTTGGATTATTTGAATACCAGCGGAAAATATCATTAGCATCGCAAAAGCCCATCTCAAATGGCAAAAGATTAATGATTGAATCCAATGTGCTTGCTTTAATTGCCCCAGTTTCAAAATTTATCACAGCTTCAGGACTAATTAAATCTGACAATTTTTCTTCAGGCATATATAAAACTCCTTTGTGAGTATAAAATCATACAACTAGTAGTGAGCAAAAAATCGCCCTCAACTATTATAACCTTTTTTCAGTTTAGCCAATTCGTATAAAACGCACAATATTGTGAACAGTGGTACTACAGGGTTTCCATCCTTCCGTCATTCAACAATATGTGTCATGGCTCCTTTAATCCGATTCACGTCATCTTTTTGTAAAATTTTTTGAGTACATGTTTTGCAAATAGTTCATTTTATATCATTAATACCTCTCAGAACAAAAGTTACACTATACACTGAGCTCTCGTTTATTCTTTTCCGCTAAACTCTAAAATAGTGATTCCCTCGGATGCTTCTGGTGCTTCAAAAAATTTAGTAACATGAACAAACACCGCTTCCGTGTCAAAAGCTGCTCTTTCTGGTTGTGCGTTACGCCTTTGGGCAATTTGATGTAAGCATTGCTCGTTAGTTAGATTAAGGTAAATTAGTTGATGGCTTGCATTAACTTCTGATACCAAATCCAAAAACCATTTTCGTAGTTTATGAGTGTTAGCGGGAAAATCCATCACTACATCTGCACCGACACTTAATAGGTTTTGGACATGCTTTTTCACCAACGGCTTTAGCTGTGCTGAGAATTTTAGATATTCCTCAAATGATGTGATCTGATTGGGATAAAGAGATGAAAGCCATTCATCCTCAGATAACAGTACCGCATGTTTATCTTTTGCCAACTGTTTTGATTTGGTTGATTTTCCTGCTCCCATTTTTCCACAGAAAAAGTATAGCGTCCCCGCTTGTTTCATCTTTTTTGCCCCCAAGCTAATTTTAGTGGTTGTTGCCCCACTTTGTAAAACGATCATTTACAACCAAGGTTAGTTGTTTTGCTTTGGACTACGACCAAAGTCGTATACCGATTTAGTTCAGAGACTGATGAAATATTCTAACCAAAACTTTATAATGATTAAGGAATGAAGGTTTGTTAAATATTATGATACAAAAAGGAGTAATTTTATATGGAAAATAAGGGTTTCAAAATATTGATTCATGCTAGTACTTGGTTTGCACCTATCCTAGTTCCCATTATCACATATTTAATCAGTTCAGATCGAGAAATTAAAAGCTTATCCTTACAGGCTTTGGTCTTTCATATTGTAATCGGTATTTTAATTTCAGTGTCTGCTGTTTTTTCTTGGCTATTAATCGGGATTCCATTCCTCATTATTTTTGGACTCATTGCGATAATCGCTCCGATTGTTGGAATTGTTAAAGCAGTTAATGACCGTCCTTTTCGATATCCCATTATTGGATCATGGTTTTGATTCAATCTAAACGAATGTAATAACGATCTTCTTAAACGAGCGCTTTTCTTTAGAAAGAAGGCGTCTTTTTTATATGCTCCTACAATTGGGTACCAATTTTCCTTTACTTACTTTCATTAATCTTGGAGATCGTAAGAGAAAACTCCTCAAAACTCAATTGTCCTAAGGCAAACTTCGTACTTTGAACAAAAATCCGTTCATTTTTAGTTAGTTCACGTTTTGCTGCCTTTTCAACCCATTCATGTTCTACGTCTAAACTATCTAAAACATGTTTTTGTTTTGAAAAAGCTTCATAGTATCTTAATCCAAATTTCCTTTGGGAAATAGCATCAATATGTATTCCATCTGGATTTGCAGTTAAGCCTTTTGATGTTACAAAATAACAATTTTTTTCGGAATGAGCCACTTTAGATAAAATCTGGTTTATTTGTTTATATTCTACAGCACTTTTTCCAAATCCTACTTCTCCAAGATAATGCCCCAACTCGCCAATAATAATCGGGATATCCGGTGCATTTAATTCTTCTCTCAAATGTTTAAATAATGAGAGTAATTTATTTTCATATGTCTTATAACGTTCTCCGTAACTGTCGCTTTCTCCTTGATGCCACAGAATCCCCACTATTTCACTTGTTTCCATAGCGAATTTTGCTTCAGAAATCGCATGTCTGGTTAATAGACCATCAATTGCCCATTCATCAATAGAGCTTCCTCCTTCGGCACATGGTATGACCCCAATGAACTCGCCCGGATTATCATCCGTCCAAGCCTGAGCAAAAGAGGCCGCCGGCCCAACACCAGATACATGACGGTCAAAATTAATTGGCTCTGCCATCATTTGCCATCTTCCATTCCGCAACATATGTATGTGCTCATTATAAATTGGCGATACCTCCTCCATAAATCCTCTGCCAGCCATGTTTGATTGTCCGATTACTAGTATAGATTTCATAGAAAAACCTTCCTTCTTTGTTTACATAGATTCATTATACTTTATATTTAAAGTCAATTTTATGCTCTATATAAGCATAAAAGAAAAGGCATCCAAACTGGTTCATATGGATGCCTTTTTGCTACAATCTGAAACGAACACTAGTAGCTGTTCGCTGAGAGTCATTATTTTTCGGTTGCTGTATTCCCCATTGCAATAGAAATTCTATTCCAATTATTAATTTGATTAATGATTAGAACAAGGTCAACATACTGTTTCTCGTCATAATGTTCACGCACTCGTTTATAAAGCACATCTGGTACACGTTTTGTCGGGATTAATGTCACATGCTCGGTCAACTCCAAAGCTACTTTTTCTGCTTCTGTATAGAATTCACACTCTTCCCATGCACTGACACAGTATATTCTTTGTTCTGTTTCACCCATTTTCCGAGCATCTGCTGTATGCATATTCAAACAAAATGCACATCCGTTAATTTGTGAAGCGCGAATTTTTATCAATTCCCGAAGTTTACGGTCTATACCTGTTGATTTCGTGTATTTCTCCATATCCATCATAATTTTCATGGCATCAGGTGCTAAGTTGTAATAGTCTATTTTATTTTCCAATGTCATTACCTCCTATATAATTAGAGACTGATTTAATCGGCGATTAACATTATCTATAATATGAGCTTTAATTATGTTTGTCAACTGAATAGGATTGACCTAAAATTGATTTGTTTCAATTGACTAACACTCTAAATACCCCTAAGATACAATAAGAAAGCTTTAAAATCAAAGCAGGTGAGTTTACATGCAGTATAGTGTCGGAGTTGAATATGCATTACATTGTCTGGTTTATTTAATTGATCTTCCTTATAAGGAAAGTGTTGGGATAAAGGATTTGGCTGAATTTCAAGGACTCTCTGAGACATTTCTTTCAAAAGTCTTCGGTAAATTATCAAAAGCTGGCATTGTAAGTTCTGTCCCTGGTGTAAAAGGCGGATACAGGTTATCTAAGTCCCCAGAAGATATTTCCTTTTGGGATGTAATTGAAGCCATTGAAGGTGCTAAGCCTATTTTTCAATGTAAAAATATTAAAGATAATGGTTATTTATATAGAGATGGTTGCTGTAAAGCTCCCTCCTTTTGCACCATCAATTTAGTTATGCTCTCTGCGGAAGAAAAAATGCGTGATGACTTACGGAGTAAAACACTTTCATGGTTAAATGAAGAACTTGATCGTGTCTTACCAAAACAAATACGTGAAGATACCCAGAACTATTTTTCGAAGAGCAACAAATAAAACAAACCTCTCGTGAAATTCCGATAATAGCAGGAATTTAGAGAGGTTTTTTGGTACTTTTAAGGAAAACGTGAATCGTTCAATTTTCTATTGATAGTTACAACCAATCCGGAACAAACCTGGGTGGTTTGTTTAAGTGAATTTCTCATAACATAGTTCACAAATGCCCTTTCAAAACTGAAATGGGACGAAAAATGGATTATTCATTTATACTTTTAATAAAGTCCCTTAAACTGGGTAAATTAAACCCTAAAGACAGTTAGTAGAGGTAGTTATTATGAAATATGTGAAACCATTTTTGATATTGATGACGGTTCTCTCATGGTTTTCCCTTGCTTTTGCAGGCAAAAAATCCGTTAAACGATTTCTCCCCACATCCCTTTTTATATCAATTATTGTGACAGTGGTTCAATTTATTGCGAAAAAGAGGAGATGGTGGTTCTGGTACGGAAAAAAACACCCCTCCGTTTTGGCTTCGTTTCCTTTTACTTGGGGTACATTCTTTGCCGGTTCGTTTTGGATTATGAAATTAACTTATGGCAATTTTATAGGATATATGGGGTTGAATTTAATCGCGCATTTAGCTTTTACATATGTTGGAGAACCTATCCTTAAAAAATTTGGGGTTGCATCACTGGTGCGAATGAAAAAAATCCAGTTAATGTATGTTTTAATGATGTTAGCGCTTCTACTTTATGGATTTCATTTTGTTAAAGAGAAGGAATTAGTAAAAACATAGAATCGAACAGATCCTTCACTAAAGGGCAATTTTATTTAATTTGTGGAGGACATTGTGAAAGTTTCTACTTAAACTATAGGGGGTAAGAGTTAATGATACTTCACTGTGTATGGAAAGTTAACGGAAAATTTCCAGCTAAATTGGGAAATACCTATATTTCCTTAAGAATAAGGGAAGTTTTTCCGATTATATTATCCAAATCTTAGGATTTTGTCTTATTAAGAGCTGTTAACCGGAATAACTCCACTTATATCTGCTTCTTAAGCTGCCTCTTTATACAATAGCCGGAAATTCTCCGTCTATGAATTCTCATACCTACACAAAATCGATACGATAAGGCGAAAATGGTTTGCAACATCGTTATTCGCAATCCAAAGAATTAGCAATTAAAACAAAAATAACAAAGGATATAAACCCTCGCTATTTCTAATGTTTTTTACTCTCTCTAACCTTACAAATTGACGTTTTGCAATAGAAAACGGAACCCATTATGATATTTTACCTCACTATTTCCCATCAATTGAAAATGAAATTCTGAACAAGTTCATCCATATGGCAATGTTCCGGATGAACGTATCTGCAGCAAGGGAATGAAAATCTACTAAATCCGCAATCATTCCTTTGAAATTGGATGAATAGAACGTGCAACTTGTTTGTTTTTAGGAAGTGTAATGCCAGTAAAGCCATAAAAAATGGTAATCAATGGTGAAAATAAGCAGAATAGCGCAAAAGGAAAGTATTCTGTAACGGATACTCCAAGCACTGAAGATAAAAATACCCCACACACACTCCATGGTACGAGTGGATTCACAACCGTACCCGCATCCTCTAACACACGTGATAAATGCTTCGGTTCCAAACCTGCTTTTTTGAAATGCTCTTTAAAGGCATTTCCAGGTAAAAGGATCGACAGATATTGCTCCCCCAGGATAAAGTTAACCGCAATAGCCATTCCAGCTGTCGAACTAATTAATAAGGGAACACGAGTTAATAATCCTTGTAATAGTGATATGAGTGCCGGAATAATCCCAAGGCGGAAGAGCAAACCACCCATGCTTAAAGCAAGCAGGATTACTGAAATACTGAACATCATACTTTCCATTCCACCACGTGAAAGCATGGAATCCACTTCTTTTATACCACTCTCTGATACATAACCAGAGTAGAGTAAATCGAACATTCCTTTACCATCCACTCCGCCATTTATAAAAAATGAAATTAAAAGCGCAGACAATGTACTAGCAGCCAGCGTAGCAATGGCCGAAACCTTTTTAGCCGCCAGTACAGAAAGGATGATGAATGGCACAACAGAGTACCAATGAACAAGGTTCAGATCATTTAGCGCTTCTTTAATGACCCCCATTTGGTTAATCCTCTGATCTGTTTCCCCTGGTGAAAGAAAGAGATAAATGATGAATGATAGGATGAATGCCGGGATCGTTGTCCATGCCATATTTTTTATATGATCAAATAAGTCTGCCCCAGCCACACTAGACGCAAGGTTAGTCGTATCCGATAAAGGTGACATTTTATCGCCAAAGAATGCGCCTGAAACAACTGCTCCAGCCGTAATCACGGGCGAGATACCTAGTGCCGAGCTTGCTCCAACAAAAGCCACACCCAAGGTCGCAGCTGTTGTTAGGGAACTTCCAATACTTAAGCCAATTATAGCTGTTACCACAAAAACAATAGCATAGTAGAATTTTCCCGAAACTAACTCAACCGCCAAATAGATAAATGTCGGAATGGTACCACTCGCCATCCAGCTGCTTATCAGTATCCCAATAAAAAAGAATATCATCACGGCAGCAATTCCGGATTTCGCTCCATCCGCCATCGCTACTTCTAGATCTCTAAAGCTGACTTTTTTTACTGCACCATATCCTAGTAACAGGGAAATCCCTGCGATAATCGCAATATGCGGAACGACTTTCATACCAATAATAAGATAACCAACCATCCCCATTAAAAGTGCAGTAATAAATGCCGCTTCAATTGGTTTAATTTCGAGTACCTTTTGATTATGAACCATACATTATCCTCCTATAAATGATAAAAATAAACGCAAAAAAGCCCCTTCGTCTATTAGGGACGAAAGGACTCCGCGGTACCACCCTATTTGGCAAGGATTATTCCTTACCCACTCAAAACATATGGCCGTTCAAGACAGCTGTACTTCAATTTGTCACTGCCCAGATTTTCAGCCTCCACCTGGTCTCTTTTTGCTGCTCATGACAATTCTACTGTTACTGTAGGCACCCTATTTACTTTTCTACTAAAACGCTTTTAAGTGTTAAAGCGTTTATGTGAATACTATACACTGGTTTTTTTATTATGTCTACAATAATTTTTTTGGTTTTTTTTTACGCCTTTTGCCATTCAATTCTAAAAGTATTTTCTACAATTGGGGGTCTACCTCCAGCTAAACACAGATTCCAACATTAAAAATCCCAATCTCTCAGTGATGAAAAATTGGGATTTAATTATTCAGCCAATACTAGCTTTGGCGGCATTTGCAGCATTGTTTTATGAAGTGTAAAAAATATCGCTTTAATATCATGACATTACATTCGAACTTGAGTCGTTCCTCTTTCCTAAAATCTTCATTTTCAGTAAACTGTTTAACTTTTCAGAGCTTAGTAGCATCACTGCAACAAAAGTTAGTAGATACATCGGGAAGATTCCAATGGTTGAATGAGACGCAATGAAGCCTAGGAGGGGAGGCAAGAATGTCGTGCCTGTATAAGCAACCGCCATTTGATAACCCATTATGGTCTGAGAGTGTTTTTTTCCAAAACGTGTGGGCGTCTCATGTAACATACACGGAAAAATGGGTGCTAATCCTACCCCAACAATAATAAAACCAATAAGTGAGAAAATAGCTGGTAATGGTAAGATTAGAATAATGGCACCAAATAATGCCATGACTTGGCCTCCACGAATCAGTGTACGGTTCGTCATTTTAAACGTAATAAAGCCTGTAAGAAATCGACCTACTGTTATTCCCGCGTAATACAAGGAAACCCAACCGGCAGCAGTTGCGGCACTTACCCCTTTAACATTTACCAAGAAACTACTTCCCCAGAGTCCTAGAGTTGCTTCAACTCCACAATAAAACAAGAAAGATGTAAGAGCCAATTTCACCCCTTTAATTTGTAAAGGTTTTAGATCCTTCTCCTCTTCAACATGTATAACTTCATTTGTCTCTTTAGCCACTCCTTTTACGGTAATATGGCTTTTTGTCACTCTGTTCCATAAAGGCAAAGTGAAGAGAAGAAGAATGACTAAAGCAAACTGGAGACCGGAAATAACAAAATACCCACTTCTCCAAGCGTTCTCTCCCATAATAAACTGAGCCATAATAATAGGACCAAGAGTAGCTCCGACCCCCCAAAAGCAATGTAACCAACTCATATGATGTGCCTTATAGTTGATAGCCACATAATCGTTTAATCCTGTATCAACAGCTCCTGCCCCTAATCCAAGCGGGATCGCACATATCACAAACCAAACGACCGATGGAGCAAAATAAAACCCTAGTAATGCACCAGCAGTCATTAAGACGCTGACAAAGGTGACATTGCCCGTTCCGAACCGTTTCAGTAATTTCCCACTAAATAAACTGGAGATGATGGTACCACCTGCAATGGTCATAAAAAGGAATCCGGCTGTTTCAAGTGGCGCCCCTAAGTCCGATTGCATGACGGGCCAAGCTGCCCCCAACAATGAATCAGGTAAACCTAAGCTAATAAAAGCCAAATAAATGATGACTAAAAGGATTGCTGTCACGTTCAAACCTCCTTTTATGAATGTATTTAATGATTCATTCCGATAAAAATGACTTATTAAATGTATTTAATAAGTAACAAAATAAAACTATGTTTAGGTTTTAAAATTCATTGGTATACCTATTTCACTAAACAGTTAACTCAATAAGATTTCCTTCAGGGTCTTCAATAACACTCTCGTAATACCCGTCTCCAGTAACACGAGGACCGTTAATAAGAGGGTAACCTTCATTTTTTAATCTCTCTGTTAGTTGATTAACGGATTCCCTGCTCCCCAGAGAGATCGCAATATGTGCCCATCCCAAATGCACACCATTGCCATGCTGGTTTACCCCGTCTTTGCGCATAATCTCTAATCGGACACCTGACTCAAAAGTTAGAAAGTAAGATTCAAACTTCTTTTCCTTATTATGATATTTAGTGTTTGACTTACAATGAAAATATGTTTCATAAAAATCCCTCATGCCTTCCAAATCATTGACCCAGATAGCCACATGCTCGATTTTCAATTCCTATTCACTCCTTTTTATCTAACCATAACTTGAAGATTTTTTTGGCTCATGCATTAAATAATATTAGCCATTAATCATTAATTCAAGGCATAGGCTTTGCAGTCCGTATAAATAATCTTGTTTCCAATCACTTACAATAAGCTCCGGTAGATGTTCTGAAGGGATATACTTCGAGCTACATTCCGTTTTAGCAATAGCGGTATTTGAAAGATGATTAATCCAAATTTACTCCTTAACAATGAGTCTCAACCCGTCATTAAAAAGGTCATCTGCCGTACGACCCGAATTGAAATACTCTTCAATACCAGCCACTATAGTGGGATGGTCTTTGGTGAACTGTTCCATATCGAAATTCTGACTTAAACTTGAGTCAGGGAGAGTTTGTTCTTCAATTACATGTCCAATGGTGAAGTGTTGTGCTGTCAAGACAATTAACCGTGATTTTCGTAAGCTCACTCCTGCTGTAAGTAACGTCCGTATTGCTACCTCCATCACGTTAGACATGGTTAAGGAAAAGTGTGATCCTGCGACAACACGCGCTCCATCTGTGTATGATAGCATAGCACTACGAAGCTCATTAAATAGGCATATAAGCCACTCCTGCCAAGATTCGTCAAGGGTTCGTTGCCTTATTCCGGAAAATTTTGTTCGTAAGATTCGTTCTGATAATTCATTGAGTAAACTGGCTTTATTCTTAACATGCCAATATAATGTTGGTGTTTTGACACCAAGTCTCTTCGCTAATTCGCGCAAACTTACACTCTCTAAGCCTTTTTCATTCAGTAATTCTAATGCTTCCTCCACAATTATATCCTTATTAAGTGCCATCTTCTTTCTCTCCTTAAACCGCTCGTCTTAGAATAGTTTAACATATATAGATTTATCTTGAAACACATCCCTATATATGTTAGAGTAAAATACAAATAAAACCCTATATGTGTTAAAGTTGATTTTATTTAAGGATAGAAGGAGGATAAGAAAACATGTTAAAATGTATTTCACGTTGGCATCGAATAATGGTTCGAAGGATCACTGTCACGTTTGGCCTTCCTAAAGATTTGAGCCATCAACCCTCTGTTTGGCATAAACAACACCCTGAACGTGTTTCACAACTTCACAAAAACACTACTAATTGGCATAATAAGCACAATAAACGAGTAGCAGCATTTCATAAAAATCACATCTCCAAAATAGAACGTGGCGAAAATGGAAACAAATTGCTCGCTAAATGGGAAAGATTTGTTTACAACAAAGGGAAAAACTCTTTTTAAAACAGCAAAATAACCTTTACGACTTAACTGTTCCTTTTTGGAACAGTTTTTTTCCTTACAAGACAGGAAAAATGAAATAATAGATGTCGTATTTGATTCACTTGGGGGCAAGATGCTCGGAAAATCATTCGAAGTGATAAAAAGCAGAGGAAAAATGGCTTCGGTTTCAGGATGACAAAAATCCGGCCAAAAAGCACGCCAATGGATGGATTTCCATTGGCGTTCAGGATTTTTCCATCCCCGCTGATGTTACTTTTTCTTTTTTTCTTGTGCCTGTAATGCTACTCGTTCAAGCCCATCATGCGCGAATTCTACATCTGTTGCAGGCATTGCTGGATTATTCCTTATTTGCTTATTCTTCTTTTTAGACATGTTTTCACCACCTCGATTACATTTTCTTTTTATTTGACTAGTACTTTTCCAACCATTCCTTCCTGGAAGTGGTACCGACATATCAGTTCATATGTACCAGGCTTATTCGGTTTAATCGTAATCGTTTTTTCTTTTCTTGGCTGAATCTCGGCATCAATTCCGAGCTTGTCCACCGTAAAGGTGTGCTCTTTTACCCCTTTATTTCTCAAAATCAACGTTGTGGTTGTTCCATTGGAAATAGTGATGACTTTCGGATTAAAGTAATCATCGTTCAACTTGACCTCAATCGTTTTCACTGTCTCCATAGGCTGTGTTCCGTCGCCTGATTCAGCAAATACGTTGAGTGAGCCAGGAGTCGACACAACCAAGATCAACGCAATCAATGCGACCCATCCTGTGAATCGCTTTTTCACAGACATTCGCAATCCCCCCTTTCCTACAAACTATTTTTTGCTAATTCATTAAATATTATCAATAGAAATTGGGTTCCCTGATTCTAACCCCCTCCCTTTTATATAGTGCAGCTTAAATGAAGTTGGAAAATGCCTAACCCCGTTGCATTAACACAACGGGGTTAGGCATCAGGTACTCTACGAATGTAAATTCACTACGAATCATTATTCATGATCCAATCACTAATTTCCGAGATGGACATTCCAGAACTTTTTAAACGTTTAATTGTCTCAAGTCTTTTAACAGACGCTTCTCTTGGATATCTTCGTGTTAAATTTTCATCTTCTTGCTCAAACGGAATTAAGTTTGCCTCAGTGTAATATTTTAATGTGCTATATCTTGAATCCGTTATTCGAGCTAGTTCCCCTATAGATATATATTCAGATTGAAGAATATCATCTAATGAACGTCTTCTCGCCACTGCAATCCCTCCAAATTAACCAACAGAAGCAATAATAGTGGTAATTGTGTGTGAAATACCCTCTATCATTGCAAATATTTCTTTGTTAGCAGGGTCCTTACGAAGTTCGGAGATTTTATCTTTAAGCTCCTTTTCTTCAAACTCGCTAAAATAATGATTGATTGTGTGATTTCCAATTAATAAACCTGATAAAACAATAGTATCTGTTGAAACGGGCCCTTCTTCTAATAGCTCGGCACGAATTTGTTCCACAATCTGCTTCTTTGACTTTTCACCACCGACAAATTGAGTGGCCTGTCCTACAATGCCACCGCTAGTTTTGGTGACAATATTTAGTTCAACTAAAGTATCACCAATCGAGTGAAATAATTCCTTGAAAAGCTTTCGATTTGTAACCAGATCTCTTGATAACTTTTTTAAATGGTTGGATTTTTCATCAAAAATCTTATGATAGACTAAACGTAAATACCCTTTGTCACTTGGTAATTCTTGTTTTATTGTCATTTGATTATCTGACAGTAAAATTACATCCTCCAGAATAAGTTCCAAAATACCACTCGCAATCAAATAGGACCGAACGCGCATACTCCCGATAGGAGCAATGCCGCCCTTTTCATTTAATGATAACAATAAATACCTTTGAGAAATACTTAAATTTTCCACAAAAACACTCCTTTTATGAGCAGAAATAAGCACTAAATTTTACTTCCTACTTACTACTTACTACTTAAAATTCTAACCTCCACACATAATATTGTCAATAAAAAATACTAAGTAGTCATTTATTACCTGCCGATAACTTTAAGAGACATTTCTACTTTAAAAGCAGGGTTAGTGGTATCTCCCTTTATATTATTATTTTTTTGAATCCAAAAAAGCCTAAAATGAGCAAGAGGCGAATAAAATCTTGCTTATTTTAAGCTTATTATTTGTTATTGTAGTAAGGGTAGTTATATAAAGGATCATCGGCAGAACCTTGCTAAGGTGGCACCCTCTTTCATTATTTATATGTATTCATAGAATAGGCATTTCAAGGGTTGATTTGGGTCATCAGTGGGTACGATTTATATTTGGTATTTATACAATACTGTTTACGCCATTTCCTTTATACCAACAAAGTGTATGAAAACTGCCTATTTTAAAAATCCTTCATTTTCAATGTCAATATGGAACTGCATATCCATTTTCATATTAGGAAGATAATTGGTTCTCCAATTTTCTAATTCTTTTGGTGGAATCTCGTTTCGATAGAACTGCCCTAATCCGAAAATATCAGCTTCCCTTTTTTGTATTTTAGAAAATAGTTGGTTAAACCGATTAGTAAGAATCTCACTTAGTTCCTTTTTTAGTACATTAAGGGGTGGATTTCCATTCGTTTCCATTAGCACAACCTTCAAACTGATTCTGCTTTGCATATAGGGTGTTTTTTCAATCAATTTGGCTTTATTATCAATGTCATTACTGACAATCATTACGGAGGCATGATCCGAGACTTCAATATCTCCTAGCGTACTTTCTCCTTTAAAAGCATTAAATAAAAGGGTTTCTTCGGAGCTAATTTGGTCCACCATTTTCCCTCTTTTAATGATTGCTGATCCAATTTGTTCCAGAGGGGTGCCTTTTCCTGTTTGAATGATGGGAATTGCAACATCATGTGTAGAGGAATGGATACCGCGGTAAACTTCCCATACCCGGGTAAGGGCGATTTCAGGAGTCCATCCGGCATTTTTTTCAAAAAAATCGTATGTAGTCACTCCTTTTTTTGTCTTAAAGAAGAAATTAGCCAAATCCTCATTACAAATGGCTACTAAGGCGTTATTTGGAATATCACGTGACCGAATGAAACCAGATATAATGTCTTTTACACCTTGCTCTGCAAGAGCTCTGTCAAACAATATTACCTTTATATGTAGCAAATCCACACTGCCCTCCATATTTCTGGAAAGGTTGTCGACCGCTTGAGTTATTGTTGCTCCTTTTGCCGATACAATTTTCATTTTCGCTGTTTGTAATTCTGTTTCAGGGATCTTTAGAAACACCTTGTAATCTTCGTCCACTTTCATAATCCCCATGGTTACAGGAAGAATTCGATGATTGATATCTTTATAATCCCAACATCCACTTAATGTTATGGTCATCAATAGTAGACAACAGCTACGATGAATATAAGCGAATATTTTAGATGGATTCATTTTTACCCTTCCTCCTTAATCGTATTCCGAAAAAATAAAGCGATAAGGGGACAGCCATGTAACTGTAAAATCTAAAAAAAGTGTTCCACCAGAATAGCTTCTCCACAGCCTTCCAGTCTGGGATCAATAGACAGGTAAAAAAGACTAATCCAGAAAATGATACTAATAAAAAGACTGGTTTAATGGATGGAATATAATGGTTTATGATTCGAATTGTTTTCCATGTTGTCAGAGATGTGTAAACGATAATAAAAGAAATTAAACTTAAAAGAAAAAACATAGTAACCCTTTCAAACATTAGCCAATTAATGGTTATCGTATCTAAAACAACAACGAATGGTAGGAAAAAAGTAGAAAAAAAGTGAATACCCACTACCTTTGGAGACACCAATGGTTCCTTCAAAATATAGTAACTTAAATTTCTCTTCCATCAAGAATATAAATATTCGAGTAGAGGTGAAGTTCTTCCTTTCGGAAAGGTTAAAAAACAAAACCTATTCAATTGGTTCAGTGTTTGATGGATATGCAAAATCCATTAAGCATTTTGGGGACTTCATTTCCCTTAAATACCCTCATTTACTTTCAATAATAGTTATACCAAAAGAAAAATCCTAATAGGCTATCGAACTTATCTGGCTGATAAAAATATAAAAACAGAAAGGGTCGGTACTTCTTTACCTTGGCAGCCGAATTACCTAAAACAGAATCGAGTTCTTAACTTTTATAACCAACTTTTTGATTTTTTGAATGATTATTATGACGAAAGGGATGAACTTGAAAAGGATATATGGGATGTTAGAAAGTTAGGCATTGATTATAATAAGACAAGGTCTGAATATCGCGTTTCTTTCACGGGCATTGTTCCAAAGTACAGAAGTTGGTACAAGAAGTATTGCGAAACTAGATTGGTTGTACAACAAAATTGGAGCTATGCACGTTTTAAAAGCACCATGCGCCCAATGTGTACTTTCTTCAAATTTATTGAGATCACGCACCCTGAATGGTCTGATTTGCAAAATTTAAGTCGAGAAGATATTCTGGCATTTATGAAGTATGTGGGCCAATTGCCAAGTGGGAATTCGAGTAAAAAGACTCCAGAAGAACAAAGGAAAAACAGAATTCGAGTTTACTTGTATGACGTGCAGGCTTTCTTGTCCTATATTCAACTACTTGAATGGGATTTGGCTCCTTTCGAACCTATTCATCACCTAATCTCCCCAGAATTTTCCTAAAAGAAACTATAAAATAAATACGGATACGATAAAATACATTCCAGATGAGGTTTGGGAGCAAATACTGGACAACCTTCCTCAACTAAACCCGATATACGTCCCAATTCTCTTGGTTTTAGAAGCATCAGGATTTCGTATATCTGACACCCTTCTATTAAAAAAGGACTGTCTTGATCTCAGAAAGGACGGCTGGTGGTTGGTCGGCGATATCCGTAAAGTGAATTATAAGGATCACAAAGTACCTATTACGGAAGAAATCGCTGCAGTTATCAAAGCCCAAATTACCCTCGTAGAGAAATACTCTAATGATTCAAATCCTGAAGGCTTTCTATTTCCTAATCCTACTGGAAAAAGGAAGGGATTGCCTATTACACAGACTGTTTTCAATGACAATATTAATATTTTAGCCCACAGGTACAACATAACGGACCTATCTGGAGAAATTTTCCGTATCAAAAACCACGCCTTTCGGCATCGGTATGGAGTCAAAATGATTAATAACGGAATGAATATCCTTCATCTGCAAAAACTTATGGCACATGCAAGTCCTGAAATGACCCTTGTGTATGCACAAAAAAAAGACAATACATTGAGAACCGAGTGGGCAAAAGCTGTTAATAATGGCGCTGTCAGGCTTTCTCTAAACGGCTCCGTCATTGATGCGAATTTGGAAGACCAAGCAAAAGAAAATGGCTTAGAATTGGAATGGATCCGTCATAATATGGACTCAATCCGCCTAGATCACGGATTTTGTATCAAAAGCCCCAAATTATCTTGTGACTTCTTAGACCAAACGCTGGAACCACCTTGCATCAAAAATAACTGCCGGAGCTTTCATGTGGACCAAACATTTCTGAATTATTATAAGGAACAGATTGCGAAGATCGAATCCGATATTGAGATTTATAAAAAGACTAATAGCATCAGGTCTATAGAATTAATCCAGCCTAAATTACAACGTTATAAAGACATTGCTGCCTCACTTGAAGGTGGTAATGGCATACAAGGATTAAGTAAGGAACGAAGAGAATATAAAGTGGATGAAAGAAATGAGGTGCATTTCCATGACCAATAAGAGGCCAGATACAGCAGGATTGTTAAAAAACGCTGCGGAGAAAAAAGAAAAATCGCTCAAAAGGGTTGAAGATTCTATAAGGGAAATGGTGAAAAATCAAAAGCGAATCAATTTTCAAATCGTAGCTGTTCATTCAGGGGTATCCAAAACCTACCTTTATATAAACAAAGATATCAAAAATAGGATTATAACCCTTCGAAATCAACAAGAAGGTATATCCAATCCAAAGCAGGTAAAAAGAAATATGACCGAGAATTCCAAGGATATCATAATTGAAAGTTTGAGGCGGAAGGTCAAGGAATTGACAAAAGAACGAGATGAACTAAGAGAACAAATAAAACATAATTTAGGGAAATATTACGCTGATTTATAAGCATGAACAGTTCAACATTATTTTTGATGATTATGAGAGTAATGGACCGAGAACGGTCCTTTTTTAGTTTCTTATTGAACTAGTCGAGTAGAAGGGAGTCTTTCTACCTTGCGGTAAATTGTACTCCACCCCCCTCACGGAAAGGCATGCAGGATTGCATCAAAGGTATGGTTGGTAATCTTAGGTCAATAGCTAAAAACTATAAAATTACGGAACGATACTGGAAGAGAACGTTAAGTAGTAGAAATCAAAAGAGCTATATAACGTGGGAAAAGTTCAATTTTATTAAGTCAGTATTCCCTTAAGAACGTCTTAAACTATCAATTTCCTTTTCGGAATTGAAAATGTACGCAAAACTGTGAATCAATTTCTGAAGAGCCCGGTGCGGGAAAACCGCACGCCGGGTTCTGTGGGGGGTTGAGTCGCCAATTGGGGCGACCTTTCTACCCGGAGTCGGCCAATTAAATAATAATTAGCATCCTACTCTATTTAGCAAGTTTTATTTGCCATATTCACCGTTGTAATCTATTTTTACGAACCCATCCTGATTTTTTACAGCAAGTGATTCTGTATTTTTTACTCCCTTTATTTCATAAATTTCTGTCCCGGTAGGGAAAATATTTGAAAAGGTTTCTCCTTCTTTTACATCCGTTTCATTTGATGATGATGTATTAATGGTGCCAACCTTTGCTCCAACTAGGTTTTTATCTACATCCTCATTTGTTACAACATAATTATGCCCCTCCCAAACCACAAAATTTGCATTCCAATCTGCATTTGAGCCTTTGTTTTCAGAAGTGCACCCAAATAAAATAGTACCAATAAATAAGCAAAGTGTTAACAACCCTAGTTTTTTCCGCATAAGACACTCCTTTAATTGGTATTTTTTTGCATAATTAAAAAATATTGCAATAAATATATGAAAATATGATACTATATTTCTATATTATTGTAAAAGGAGGAAAAAATATGAAAAAATAGATTTTTGCACTACTAGGTTTTTCACTTTTCTTTTCGGTAAAACCTCATTCTTCATTTGCTTTTGCATACGGAGATAACCCTAAATTGTCTAACGGGGATTTCACATGGAATTATAGGGATTTATCAAGTACCTATCGTGATAACTTTGCTCTTGCAGCCTATAATTGGGATCAAACTCCAGCTTCTATTACATTTACCCAGATGTCGGATTCATAGCATCGTTTTTCCCCAACGCTGTATTAATTTGTTGCACCAAAGAATCCATTATTTTTTCCCTCTCAAATAATTCTTTATACCTACCTTATTTTGGTGAAAAAAGGAAAATTTTATTCAATAATGCATTCCTATTCTCGAAAAAGTCATGGGAAAACATTCAAGTGATGTTGAGATTAGAGATTACGACCTATGCACGGCCGCACACCTGCCTTTTAGTTGAAGTACAAAAGGGATCGCCGCAGCAATCCCTTTTGTAAGATAAGAACCCTTTCGTTTAAAAATTGTAAATATATTCATTTATTTTTTAATCCCAGTAACGATTCTCACTGGAGGAAACATTGAAAAATACAGTTTTGAAATCATTATATCTTTTAGACCAGCCTTCTTAAACATGTGGGAGTATTCTTCAATATATTGAAAATCAAGTATGGCAACATGACCATTTACTTTTAATACCCGAACCATTTCTTCAATGGCTTTTTGTCTTTCATTTTTATTACTTATATTATGAATGGCAAGACTTGAAGCAATAACATCGAATGTATTCGCTTCAAATGGTAAATCTCGGGCATCGGCGTTTATAATTTCTACACGTTCTTGAATTCCCTCTTTTTCCGCATTTTGTAAAGTTACGTTCGGGTTATTTCCTGATTGGTCTTTGGTATTCCAAACATCTATTCCTATCACTTTTCCATTTGATAATTGTTTTGCTAATGAATGTAAAACAAATCCTCTACCGCACCCTACGTCAAGAACAAGATCGTTTTCTTTAATATTTAACTGTTCAATCATCTTTTTTACCACATATCCTTTTCCTTTTTTGCTACTCCAAATCATCATTATTGCCTCTAGTAAACAAACGGTTCCACCAAGGAGAAGAAGAATAAATAATGCAGTCCAGACAATACCATTGAAACGAAAAATAAAAATGGTGACGATTAACAGGATTATCCCAATCAATGATAAATTTATCACGACATTAGGTGCATCTATACCATAATTCCCTTTATTTGCAATATCTCGCTTTAATTTGGTCATTTATATTTAACTCCCTTGTGAATAATGACAGATTACTCTCTATATCCTATTTATCACAAATTTTTGATAGAACATAGAAACGTCATTTTTTCCACATTGCCGAACCTGAGCAGTTAACCTAATTAGAAAAAGCTGCCTAGAATGGCAGCTGGACTATAAATAGTATTATCTTTTAGGCATCTTTATTTTACACTCACCCAGCACCGAATCCCCCCACTTTAAAACTAAATGATCGTTGTCGATCACTGGACCTACACCTTCTGGGGTTCCAGTATAAATGATATCCCCTTCCCCTAATCCAAAATTTTGTGTGATGTACTCAATAATGGTCTGCAAATCAAAAATCATGTTTTCACTATTCCCCTGCTGAACGATCGCTCCATTTTTTTGAAGAGAAAAAAAAGTCTCCTTTACTAGGTTAACACCAGGAAATGGAATAAACCGACTCACAATCGCTGAGTTCGGGAAGCCTTTTGCCAGCAGCCATGGATGGCCCTTTTTCTTCAATTCACTTTGAACATCCCGCAAGGTGAAATCAATTCCAATTGCCATACTCTCAACAATCTCATCTACTTCCATACCCTTTTCATACGGTCTCCCGATTTTGATCACAATTTCTGTTTCAAAGTGAATGGAACCACGATTCCCAGGAAGCACAATCTCCTGACCTGCTGCTTCTACCAAGGCATGTGTCGGCTTGGAGAAAATCATGGGAAATTTAGGTACATCATTATTTAGTTTTTTTGCATGGGCAGCGTAATTACGCCCAACACAGAAAATGTTATTCACCAATTTCAACGACATGCCAACATTCCCCTTTTCAATGAATGGTGTTATTTCTTTCTAACAGTTTGATTTTAGCGTTTTCGATAGGATTGTATGTATCGTTTATTATAACAAAAAATCCAAGGAGCAATAGTGATTGCTTCTTGGATTTTTTTAAAGTTTAATTTACACCTGCGTGACTTAGATAAGTACCATTGTTAGTAAAAGATTGATTGTACATATCATTCCCGGAGTATTGATCATATACTCCCATGTGGATTTAGTTTGGGTCATCATTTGTTTGGGCGGCCCTTGCTTCCTCGGTCACTTTCATATAGTCTAGGACCCGCTGGGCAATAAGTTTATAGCCGCTTGTGTTTGGATGGAATTGATCTATTGCTAATAAATCCATCGTGGAATTCGTAAATAGATCTTTTGTGGGAATGAAGCTCACATTCTCATATTCTTCTGTCATTAATTTTCCTGTCTCATTCCAATTATCAATGATCATGTCTAATTCTTTAATGTATGCGAATTGACTTTCAAAAGGGGGTATCGTCAGGAAAGTGCGGATTTACAACGTTTAGAAAATTCCATTTAAAAAAGCCAAATACTCAATATGAAATTGAG
The DNA here is from genome assembly GCF_030915505.1 of Neobacillus sp. OS1-2. GTDB lineage: Bacteria > Bacillota > Bacilli > Bacillales > Cytobacillaceae > Neobacillus. Next base: position 4,226,808 of record NZ_CP133265.1, on the reverse strand, counting down.
TATTTGGCTTTTTTCATTACTCTTAACCGTTGGCATCTTCTTTAAAGATGGCTAATTTCTTGTCATCTTTCTCTAAATGAAAAAACTTTATTTTTCTGTTTTGCTTTTGTAGATTTCAATCACCCTTTGAAAACTAGTAGGGAAAGGTTTTTTATTAATTTCTATAGTTTTTACATCAGCCATTATACTTTCTTCACGATTATTCATAATCAACAGAAATTTTCTTGTCGATTTTTTATACATTTTGTGTAAATCATCTTTATGTATATTAATATAAGTTGGTTTATTCTTAATTACTTTTACATTTTCTGCAATTAATGAACAATTACCATATTCGTCAACTAGTAATATATCTATAGTTGTGTTGTAGGGAACCACTTCAAGTTTTAAACCATTAATTTTCTCGTTTGTTAACGGAACCTTTTCCTCAATTGAATATTCTAAGTCCTTATTATTTTTCCCTATCCAATCAGGTTCTGGAAAATAATTTTGCTCAGGGGTCATTTCTTTTAAGCTAAAAGCCTGTTCTTGTAACATTTCTTTATTTATATTTATATCTTTACTCTGTACAAAATATCTATAACTTGATAAAATGCTTCCGTTATAACGATAAGCATCACTATTTTTCTCTAAAGGAAAAAATGTTAATTCCTGCATTCCGTTTTTATCCCATTTTAAATCAATATCAATCTTGATTGATGTATAAGGAGGAACATCATACCCAATTGATGGAGTCCATTTTGAAGAACTTGCAGGTTTAATTTCTACATTTTTATTGCCTTGTAAAAATATAGACTGGACATTTATATTTTTCTTTGTATTATTTTCATAAACTAACTTACCTGAGATAACAGATTTTGATTTAGCTAGTTTTATATATGAAAATTTATCCCCACGTACCGTTTCAAATCGAAGATATTCATCATTAGGAATAAAACTCAGAACTTTTGTAAAAGCTCCTTCAGAAGAAGTTGCGACTTTATCAGATTTATTTAATAGTTCCATGTTTTTTGATACCGTAACATTCTTATCATCTACTTTAAGATAAAGTATATCCTCTTTACTATTCAACTTCCCACCCACTTCATCATTTTTTGTTTGACAGGATGTTAACATTAATAAAATAATTATGATTAAAGTAGTATGAATTTTCATAAGCATCCCTTTCACTAAAAAGTAGCGCTGTAACAATCTACAGCGCTACTTTTTCTAATCTTATTAAAACCATCCGCTATCAGATGTAGCCTTTTCATATATTGCCCCATTCATCGTTGCTGTATGAACTGTCATACCTATAAAGAAATTAGCGTCAAGCGGCATATATTTTCTTTTTGCCTCAGATTCAGCATTCATGTATGCTACTGCTGTACCTTTTTTACCATATGTAACAATATTACTCTGATCAGTGTTTTTTATGCCTGTGTAAGCAGAGGTAGTAGTCCATAAAGATTCTCCATATGTGATACCTTTGCTATAAACATATAAATTAGCATATCTTAAAGCTGTTGTTCCTCTAGCATACTCATCAAAACTTTGAGTTTGAATTCCAGAAGGGTTATCACTAACTGTTCCTTCAAAACCAACAGAATTAGGATAATAATTAGGATCCTTTTCTACATTTGCCCATGCTTCATCCCAATTAAATTGATACTCTTCATTAGCAGTATTGATGTTTTCGCTTGCATAAGCATTTCCACCTGCAATAGTTGATGCTAATAATGCTGCACCAATTAAACTATAAACTTTTTTCATTTTCCATCCCCTACCTTTTCTTATGATTTTGGTGGTTGTTACTATTCTAGTAAATTATACATTAATAGCCAATTGATTTGCTATATTAAATTACAAAATAATACTATACTACCATAAATATCAAAATCGTGCTTTTTGAATGAATATAATTACCCGATAGTGTCATGCTATTCGTTTTAAAGTATGAAAAAATTGGGAAGTGAATCGAACATTATGAGGTTGTATTACATAAAAATTTATTATTACTATATTTTTACTTCTTCCATTTCCTTCTGCTTGCGATAAAATGCTGCCTGACTGATTCCTGTAATTGTACATATTTCCTTTACGGTTTTATCTGTTGTATTTCGTAATTCAATTGCATGATTCATACCTTGATGCTTATCTGTATATTTTTTAACTCTTCCTCGATATTTCCCCTTTTGCTTGGCCAATTTAATTCCTGAACGTTGCTTCTCTTTAATCATTTCTCGATCTAGTTCACTAAAGGCTGCCATTACTGTTAAAAAGAATTTACCAGTTGGCGTTCTGGTATCAATTCCCAAGTTTAAAATAACAAAGTGTATGTCTCTTTCTCGAAGTTGTTCAACTAATTGCAGTAGTTGAACTGTGTTTCGACCGAGACGATCCATTCGAGTTACAACTAAGGTATCACCAGTAACAATCTTGGAAAGAAGTTCATCTAATTGTTGCTTCTGTTTAGAAACACCACTGATTTTCTCCTTTACAATTTCGTCTACTCCAAATTTTGTGAGTTGTTCAATTTGGGTATCAAGGTTTTGGTCTTGTGTACTTACCCGGGCATATCCATAAATCATTTTTCTTCCTCTTTTACTTTGTATTTTTGATAGGTGTTATTGAGAGTCTACCGAGCTAATAATATCAAGAAACTTAAATTCTATCAATAGGGTACACTCTATTGGTATATAATTGTACTAATAAACTGAATAATTGCAGAGATGGGATGATACAATATGAAAATTGCGAGAGGAAGAGAATTACTTACGCCAGATCAAAGACTAGCTCTTATGCAAATTCCTGAAGATGAGTGGATATTGGGAACCTACTACACTTTTTCCAAACGGGACTTAGAAATCATTAATAAGCGAAGGAGAGAGGAAAACCGTTTAGGGTTTGCTATTCAATTAGGGGTCCTGCCGACAAAACGCGGATATTATACGCTAATACAAATAACGTAAATTCTAATAGGAATGCGTAAACCTTTTAAAAACGAACTATATAGTTCTACTTGCCCTAAGTAAATATAACAATCACCATATTCGATGGTCGGTAATAATTTTAAGTTTAGTACTATCTTGTTTTTTTGAATAAAGTTGGTCTTTTTGGGAAAACTTTTTAACAACTTCTTTCAAAAAAGATTAAGGTGGTTTGTAAACAGCATGAATATACGAAAATTCCTTATTATTTTTTTTATTGTCGCATTAATATTAACAAATCAACCTATATTGTCCAGTGCACAGATCCAAAATAAAAACTTTTGTGAAACTGTAAAATTTGCCCTAATAGCAAGCCTAATGCCTACTATTAATCAAACTTTAGAGAAAATTTACAAAAGACCTACACAATGGGCTGGTGCTGGAACTGAAGTCTTGAATATAAAGCAATTATATGGGATAGGTGGGGCTTATAGGGTAAAGTTGAGAGTACATACCTATGAGGGTGCTCACAATCCACCTTATGGAGTAGATACTATTACTATCGAAGTAGGACCAGATGGACCAAAGGTAATCAATTATATTCATAAAGAGGAAAAGGTTGAATAATTTTATTGTTAATTGCATATAAATATGGTAGAAGGAATGGGACTCCTTCTACCATAATAAATATCAATACAGTGGGGCTCGGTTAATTAATATGTTGTATAACTGACCCCTGTTTTAACACCAAATTTAATTGCATTACTATTTGATGGGCCTGTAGTTTGACCAAAATATATATCGAACCAATACCTTGTGTATTTTCGGTTTATTCCTTGAATTGTTCTATTATTTATATCTCCTATATCCTCTACTTTAAAGGTATCTTTCGAAGCACCATATCCATCCAACCAAATTGGTAGAGATGTAACAATAGTTTTTCCATAAGGAATTACAGGTCCTGATTTTACAGCTACATCAGAATAAGTACTATACGTATTTGGATGAACAGCTACAGTTGTATAGGCTTTAGGGGTAGTTCCCCAAGAGGTAAGAATTTTTCCAGTAAACGGATCCGGATCTCCGGTATATGCAGAAACATCCTGACCAGAATACGTTGCCGCACTTACATTTGCACCGACTCCCAAAGCTATAAAACTTGCAAGAACACATCCGACAATCTTTTTCATCATTTTAATCGACCCCTCCTTAAATAATAAAATTATCATTATTTCCATTTGAATACATTTTGAACATTCTCACCTCCTTTGACGTGTAGAACCACCAAAAAATTCCCCATTTCTCGCATTAAAATAAATGTCGGTTAGATTATTTTCTTTATTAACCCCTACTACAGCAAAAAACACTTTGTTATCCTCTTTCTCTAATTTAAAATGATAACCGTTAAAAAAATTCTTTATATACCCTGGTTTTAAGCCATAATTTTTACTTGCATTCATAACAGCTTTATTACTATTAATTGAAATTTCATTCCTTTTTATTACTTCTTCTTTTGTAATTTCGTCCAATGTCCGTGTAGTCTTGATTTTTCCACTCTCTATTACAACTAGTAAACGTTTCTCTTTTTCTGGAAGAGCGAACATAAGATTCCAACTACCTCTTTTTCCATCAAAACCACTATTTTTACCATCATCAACACTATTCATAAAAATAAGATCCGCCGTACTATCTCTTTTTTGTGCAATTGTTAAGCCAAGTTCATATGCTTCAATCAATGAAATATTTGTATTATCACTTTTATTATTCAATTGGATAAAAATTGTAATAATTAAGGCAAATATTATAGAAGTCAAAAATAGTAATTTTTTAAAATTCACTAATTGATCAATCCTCCCTGAAAATTCCAATATATTATAATTCTGAGTATAAATCACATAATCCTTTGGTGAAATTATTCTATTTTTGTCGAATGGACATAAAATTGAAATAAAAAGAGGTTAGCATTAATTTATTTCCAGTATAAATTTAATCTCTAATTTACTCCTAAAACGATCGTTTTTGGTTACGACAAGGATACTCTCTAAAATTTATCAAAAACGACTAAAATATATAACCAAAAATATAACCAAAATCAAATTACTAATATATCTATTTCAACCCCCTTTTTGGTATAGTTAATGTATTAAGGAAGGTGGAATTTGTGTTGAAATTTGGATATGCACGGGTAAGTACGCAAGATCAGTCATTGTCATTACAGATTGATGCTTTGAATCATTATGAAGTGGAACAAATTTTTGAAGAAAAAGAATCAGGAAAGAGGAAAAATCGTCCCGAATTGGACGAGCTTCTTAAAGTTCTGCGTAGGGGAGATACAGTGGTTGTCTATAAATTAGATCGTATCAGTCGGAGTACCAAACATTTAATTGAACTCATGGAACAGTTTGAAACAAAAGGAATCCATTTCGTGTCTATTCAAGATAAAATTGACACAACAACAGCTATGGGTCGATTCTTTTTCAGAATGTTGGCCAACATAGCTGAATTAGAACGGGATATCATTAGTGAACGAACGAAAGATGGGCTGGCAGCAGCTAGATCTAGGGGAAGAAATGGAGGTAGACCGAAGGTTGAATCAAAAAAAGTCATACTTGCCACGAAGATGTATGAAAGTAAAGACTACTCCTTATCTCAAATTAAAGAAGCCACAGGAATAGGAGCAACAACGTTATATCGTTACTTAGGAAAGAAAGAAAGATCCAACAAGGAGGTGTAACATGAGAGGGAAAGAACTGTTAACCTCTGATCAGCGAAATATTTTTATGTCTATTTCTGATGATATGAATGAACATGACATAGAAATGCACTATACTTTTACCTCAGAAGATCTTGAATTTATTAATAAGCACCGAAGAGACCATAATCGTTTAGGGATTGCCTTACAGCTCGCTGTCCTTCGGTATCCGGGTTGGACTTTATTTCAGATTAAAGACATTCCCAGCCAAATACTCGATTATATTGCTAAACAAATTGATGTTTCCCCTCAAGAATATACACAGTATGCAAAACGGGTAGCAACTCGCAATGAACACCTAGAGGAACTTCGGCAACATTATGGCTACCAAAATTTATCCTTTGGGCTATATCGAATAATTGCACAATGTACACTTCAACAGGCTCTTGAGAACGGGAGTACTTATTACTTGATTCGCTCAACAATTGAAGAATTGCGAAGACAAAAAGTAATTTTGCCAGCCATGACAACAATTGAAAGGATTGTGTGGGAGGCACGTCAACGGGCAGAAGAGCGAATTTTCAAATCTATCGTCTCTACATTAAATGAATCTCAAAAACCACAGTTAGATCACTTACTTGATGTAAGTTCTACCTACTCAAAGACACCCCTTGCTTGGTTACGAGAAGTTCCTGGTCAATCTTCTCCAGATGCTTTCTTAAAGGTTATACAACGTATTCAAGTCATACGAGCTTTGCAACTTAATGTGGATATTAAAGAAATTCATCCAAATAGGATCTTGCAGTTAGCACGCTTGGGTTCCAAATATGAGCCTCGTTCATTCCGTAGGTTTAAAGAAAATAAAAAATTTGCACTTTTAATTTTACATCTTCTGCAACTTGGCCAAAACCTTACCGATCATGCCTTTGAGATACATGATCGACAAATTACCTTATTGTTGTCAAAGGGACGTAAAGCCCAAGAAGAGATTCAGAAGTTAAATGGCAAATCAGTAAATGAAAAGGTTATTCACTTTGCAGATTTGGGAACAGCATTGATCCAGGCAAAAGAACAAGGTAAGGACCCATTTGAGGCATTAGAAGCCATTATGCCTTGGGAGGACTTTGTGAACTCTATAGAAGAGGCTAAAAATTGTCACGCGCAATGGATTACGATTACTTAGACTTACTAAAATTTCGCTTTAACTACTTACGTAAATATACCCCAACATTGTTAGAGTCTTTAGAATTTACTTCTACAAAATCAGGAGAGCCATTGCTTCAAGCTATTGACACCATTAAAGAGATGAACAAGCAAAATAAACGAAAGGTTCCCGAAGGTGCTCCTTTAGAATTTGTCTCGAATCGCTGGCAAAAGCACGTTTATGATGATGATGGGAATATAAATCGCCAATATTATGAGATGGCTGTTCTTACCGAGCTAAGAAATCTTGTACGCTCAGGTAATGTTTCTATTAAAGGAAGTCACCAGCACCAAGATTTTGATAATTATTTAGTGACAAAAGAAAAATGGGGGCAAAATAGGCACATTAATGAACTTAATGCTCCTTCTTCTGTTGATGAATACTTAGCAGGTAAAATGGATGCATTACATAATCGGCTTGAATGGATTAAAGCTAATATCACAGAATTAGATGGGGTTAATTTTGAAGATGGACGTCTGCATGTCTATCGTTTGGAGAAAAACGTTCCAGAAACAGCACGAGAATATTGTTTATCTCTATATCAACTAATACCCCGTGTGAAGTTGACCGATTTGCTTATGGAAGTAGCAAGTTGGACAGGGTTCGACAAGCAACTTCTTCATGCGTCCACACTACATCCTCCAAAAGAAGAGGAAAAGCCAGCGATCATGGCTGCCATCATGGCAATGGGAACAAACATTGGTCTTACTAAGATGGCAGAAGCAACACAAGGAGTTTCTTACCGGCAAATGTCCACAGCCTCACAGTGGCGTTTATATGAAGATGCCATGAATAAAGCACAAGCAGTTCTGGTTAATTTTCAGCATAAGTTAAGTTTGTCATCGTACTGGGGAGACGGGACCACTTCTTCTTCAGATGGTATGCGTGTTCAAGTAGGAGTTTCATCCTTACACGCTGATGCAAATCCACATTATGGAACGGGGAAAGGTACAACCATTTATCGCTTTGTCAGTGACCAATTTTCTAGCTTCTATACGAAAGTGATTAACACCAACTCAAGAGACGCCGTTCATGTCATAGATGGACTTTTACATCATGAGACTGATTTACATATTGAAGAACATTATACAGACACTGCTGGTTATACGGATCAAGTATTTGGGTTAACCAATTTGTTAGGATTTCGGTTTGCTCCAAGACTACGAGATCTTGCAGATTCAAAACTTTATTCATTTGAAAAGCCAGACCAATATCCGGAAATGGAGAAGTTGCTGCGTGGAAGAATTAACACCAAGACCATTCAGAAAAATTACGATGATGTATTAAGGTTGGCACATTCCATTCGTAAAGGAACGGTCTCTTCTTCTCTCATTATGGGGAAACTTGGTTCTTATTCTCGACAAAATAGCCTTGCTACTACATTAAGAGAGATGGGACGAATTGATAAAACTTTGTTTATATTAGACTACATTTCTAGCGAAACATTACGTCGGCGAATCCAACGTGGATTAAATAAGGGTGAAGCCATGAATGCCTTGGCACGAGCTATTTTCTTCGGAAAACATGGAGAACTTAGAGAGAGAGCATTACAAGATCAGTTACAGCGTGCCAGCTCGTTAAATCTAATTATTAATGCCATCAGCATTTGGAATACCGTGTATTTATCGCAAGCAATTGAACACTTGAAAACGACAGGAAAATATAAAGAGGAATTACTACCTCATATATCTCCATTGGGATGGGAACACATTAATTTTTTAGGTGAATATTCATTTATACCTGAGATTTTGAACTCGATACATTCTCTACGTCCACTTAGGATATAAAAAAACCTGATTTTTCTGCTTAACGTAGAAAAATCAGGGCTTTACCTTCTGAAAAGTTCTTTAGCGTATAATATCTGCGTTTTGTCGGCAGTACCCCAATTAGCCGTTCTTCGATATCCCGGTTGGCCATACACCCATATCAAAAGCATCCCAGATTTAGTCATACATTATATATAGAAACAAATCGGTACCACTCCGTCTTCGCTTAGTCATTATCCTCAAAGAGAAAATACACTTTGGGATCATTTGAAAGAAATTCGAAGTGAATACAACTTTGTAACTTTTACTCTGAAAGAATATCGAATAACATTTAAGCATCTTCATCAATTAGCTTTGGAAAATGGTGATGCCATTCATCTATTACATGAATGCATAGATTTTCTAAGAAAAAACAAAATTATACTGCCTGCTATCACTACACTTGAAAGAATAGTGTGGGAGGCGAGAGAAATGGCTGAAAAGAAGCTGTTTAATACGGTTAGTCAATCTCTAACAAATGAGCAAAAAGAAAAGCTTGAAGAAATCATTACTTCGCAACATCCATCCGAATCCAATAAAACGATATTGGGTTGGTTAAAGGAACCACCGGGTCATCCTTCACCCGAAACATTTCTAAAAGTAATAGAACGACTCGAATACATACGAGGAATGGAATTAGAAACGGTACAAATTAGTCATTTGCATCGCAATCGCTTGTTACAGCTATCTCGCTTAGGTTCAAGATATGAGCCTTATGCGTTCCGTGACTTTCATGAATATAAACGATATTCGATATTAACCGTCTATTTACTACACCTTACTCAGGAGTTAACGGATAAAGCCTTTGAAATTCATGACAGACAAATACTCAGTCTGTTATCAAAAGGCCGTAAGGCTCAAGAAGAAATTCAGAAACAAAACGGTAAAAAGCTAAATGAGAAAGTTATACACTTTACGAACATCGGACAAGCTTTGATCAAAGCAAAAGAGGAAAAATTAGACGTTTTTGAGGTTTTAGAATCAGTTATTGAATGGAATTCTTTTGTCTCTTCGGTAGAAGAAGCTCAAGAGCTTGCACGTCCTGCTGACTATGACTATTTGGACTTATTACAAAAACGATTTTATTCACTTAGAAAATATACGCCAACGCTATTAAGGGTATTGGAATTTCATTCTACAAAGGCAAATGAACCACTTTTACAAGCTGTAGAGATTATCCGAGGTATGAACGATTCTGGAAAGCGAAAAGTACCTGATAACTCACCTGTGGACTTTATCTCAAAGCGTTGGAAAAAACACTTATATGAGGATGACGGTACAATCAATCGTCATTATTATGAAATGGCCGTCTTAACAGAACTAAGGGAACATGTTCGGGCTGGAGATGTTTCCATTGTGGGCAGTAGACAATATAGAGATTTTGAGGAATATTTGTTTTCAGAGGATACATGGAATCAAACGAAGGGAAATACGAGGTTATCAGTTAGTTTATCATTCGAAGACTATATGACAGAGAGAACTAACAGCCTTAATGAAAGATTAAAGTGGGTATCTGCCAATTCCAACAAGTTAGATGGAATTTCTCTTGAAAAAGGAAAGCTATCAATTTCACGCTTAGAAAAAGATGTTCCAGAAGAAGCAAAGAAATTTAGTGCAGGTCTTTATCAGATGCTCCCAAGAGTAAAATTAACCGACTTACTCATGGATGTTGCTTATTTAACAGGATTTCACGAGCAATTCACTCATGCTTCCAATAATCGAAAGCCAGATAAAGAAGAAACGATCATTATCATGGCTGCCCTTTTAGGAATGGGAATGAATATTGGATTGAGTAAGATGGCTGAAGCAACACCCGGACTTACATATAAGCAACTAGCCAATGTTTCTCAATGGCGTATGTATGAAGACGCAATGAATAAAGCCCAAGCCGTATTAGTAAATTTTCATCACAAATTACAATTGTCTTCCTATTGGGGCGACGGTACAACATCCTCGTCAGATGGTATGAGGATGCAGCTAGGTGTTTCATCACTACATGCAGATGCAAACCCACATTACGGAACTGGAAAAGGAACCACCATTTATCGATTTACAAGTGATCAATTCTCTTCTTACTACACAAAGATTATTCATACTAATTCAAGGGATGCCATTCATGTTTTGGATGGTTTATTACATCATGAGACAGATTTAAACATAGAAGAGCATTATACAGACACAGCCGGTTACACAGACCAAATTTTCGGATTGACCCATTTATTAGGATTTAAATTTGCCCCAAGAATAAGAGATTTATCGGACTCAAAATTATTTACAATAGATAAAGCAAGTGAGTATCCAAAACTAGATGCCATTTTACGTGGACAAATAAATACAAAGGTCATTAAAGAAAATTATGAAGATGTTTTGCGATTAGCTCATTCTATAAGAGAAGGAACAGTTTCAGCATCCCTTATTATGGGGAAACTAGGTTCTTATTCAAGACAAAACAGCTTAGCTACAGCTTTACGTGAGATGGGCAGAATAGAAAAAACGATCTTTATTCTGAATTACATTTCGGATGAATCTTTAAGAAGGAAAATACAAAAAGGATTGAATAAAGGAGAAGCCATGAATGGACTCGCGAGAGCTATTTTCTTCGGAAAACAAGGAGAACTTCGGGAGCGAACTATACAGCATCAATTGCAAAGGGCCAGTGCCTTAAACATAATCATCAATGTCATCAGTATCTGGAATACTCTACATCTAACAAAAGCAGTTGAATATCAAAAACGGACACGTAATTTTAATGAGGATTTATTACACCATATGTCACCTTTAGGCTGGGAGCATATTAATTTACTAGGAGAATACCATTTTAATTCGGAGAAAGCGATTTTATTAGATTCTTTAAGACCACTAAAACTTTCTTAACGTTGTTAAAATCGGGGGAATCGTCAAGAAAAAGGGCTTAGCGTTGTAAATCCGCATTTTCCTGACGGTACCCCAAAAGGATTATAAAATCCGATTAAATAAATATGGGCATCTGGGTTCAATTCGGTCATTTTATTCAAAATGGCTGTCAATCGTTCTGTATATTCCACTCTTTCTATTTGGAAAGGTTCTAGTGAAAGGGTTGTAAAATTGCTTTTTAATACTTTCATAATATCATTGGCGCCAATTGTTATGAAAACAATATCAGCCTTTGAGATAGCAGTGGCAATTTCTTTATTTTCCAGCCGCTTAAGTAACTGATCCGAACGGTTTCCTTTTTTACCGAAATTCTCTATTTTGATCGTCAGGTTTTGATCCTCAAACGTGTGATTTAGGATCCCGACATATCCGCCGCTCTTTGTTTCATCTCCTACACCTTCCGTAAGCGAGTCTCCAATTGCGACAATCTTTTGATCTTTTTCGAGGAAATCAACCACACCATTCACGACTTCCCTTACCTTTTTCTTGCTCTGATCGGTGAAGGGTTTTTGGCTTTCCTGCTTAATGGCATGGTCTACTAATGGCCTCTCTTCTTCTTTAGGAGCAATATCTTTGGTTTTTTCCACTTGTTCAGTTTCAGCGGTCGCAACGGTTGTAACTGTTTCATTGCTTGCATGATTTCGATCAAGAAGAAAAAAAGGAAGAAGAATACACACAGTAAGTAGAGCCGAAATCATGATTATTGCTTTTATTTTTCTCAAACTTCATCACACCTATTAGTATCGGAAGATCTTAATCTAAGATACGATTCTTTGTTTCATTTAGTTTATTCATTTTAGCATGCCGGGCAACATTATTTAAGACCACAAATTTTGTAATTTGAATGTTTGTAGTCAAAACATAAAAAAAATAGAGTAGCCCCTAGTAAGGCTACTCTGCATAGATACATCAAACGTGCAAAATCGCTTCCCAATTTCATTTTTGATCGCAAAAGTAGCGTTTTACGGGGTTAAAAATCAGCATCAAAAATGGGATGTCCGTTCCCTTACTTTTTTACTTTTATTTTCTCGGGGATAGTCTTCCAGTACATGGGGTCTTCTAAGCCAAGCCGCCAAATCCCGATCCCCCGTAAATGAAATTTTTCTACAAGGTCTAGTTTGTACTGCAGACTTTCACTATTCTCAAACCAAACTTGGTGGCTATGTTGGGCTTCATCTATATAATCAAAATAGGGTGTTTGTGAACGGGAGTCCCATATCACGTTTGCTTTATACTTTGTTTTCTGACCCATTAGCTCTTTATAGGAGCTATACTTGGTCTTGCCTGCGGTTGTATCCCAGTCCCATCCATAACCCGCAATACCAAGTAACATTTTTGATGGTGGTACTCCCTGTTTCAATGCATAACGAATTGTTGCCACTGTCCAATCGACAGATGCGGTTGATCCGGGGGTTGTTCTTGGGTTGTGCTCATCGTAAGTCATCATCATTAACCCATCCGAATATTGACCAAGTTTTTCGTAATCAAACCACGGTGACCAAGGATTAGCTCGGGAATCCCCTGTGTTTGCCGGGACTGAAACCGTTACTACTTTTCCATCACGATGCACAGCATCAGACAATTTTTTGATCAGTTGACTAAAGGAATCTCGGTCAGCCAAATTCAAATTTTCCATATCCACATTCATACCATCATAGTTAAACTGATTCATTTCATTGCGTAAGTTCTGGATGAAAACATCACTGTTGTGATTGTTATCGAGTACATTACTCGCTACCTGCTTGCCTTTCTCCACCGTTTCATAAAAGAGATTATGGACAACCATATAGACTTTCAGGTTTTTATCATGAGCACTTTGAATAACCTTTCTTTTATGATCTGATGGAACGGAAGCAATAAGATTGCCTGGACGTTTATCATCAAGCTTATACCAAAAAGGCGCAATGATGCTTAAATTGGCAGATTGCGAGTTAACTGTCGGTTGAGAGCTAGGAAACGTTCCTTCCTTTTCTGTGTAGAAACCTAAAACTTCACGAGGAGTTTTATCATTTTTGTGTTCCTTTTTACCTTGGATCCCGCTACACGATGACAGTAGAAATATGGCCATGCATAAAGAAATGATGGGGAATGACCGATAACAATTTTTCACCATACTACACCTTCTTCTAATTTATCTATTTCTTAAGTTGATTAGAATAGGTGCAACTTATACACGGATTGACCTTCCGCCTTACAGATTCTCGGGAAAAGACCGCTACTCATTTATTGAATGGGATGTTTGAATCATTCAATCATGAAAAAGAGTTCAATTCGGTTTGGTGACTGGCGACCTCGAATTTTCATATAATGAAAATAGAGGAAATTCAAATCAAACAATAAGTGGGTGAAGCTAATATGAGATTAAATCTTTCAGAGATTCAAATCACGGAAGTAAACCGAATAGTTCATAAAGAATTGAAGATAAATGGATTTGAACCAACAGATGAATATCTATTTATCCACTGTTTTTCGAAGACACATAAAGAAAATGTCTATTATCAGCTGTTTAATGAAAATGATACCTTGATCATCCGCTGCTTCGCACGAGTGTTTGACAATCCAGAACTCGACGTGATGATCAGAAGGGCTGCAAAAAATGTTAGTGACTATCTGGTAAACCAAACCGGATTACAAAACACCATCTATATAGAAAACGGGATTGAAATGAATGGATAAAAAAGACAGACTTGAGCCTGTGTTTTGTAAGCCTTTTAAAGACTGTAGGTATAAAGACTAAGGGAAAATAGTTGGATTTACTTTCTTCTTGCATCTCTTACAATACATAGAGGGAGGTAGAGTAACATGTTCAAAAGAATAATGATCCTTGGAGTACTTTCCTTAGTTTTACTAATATTAATTTTACTTAAAAACCATACAGTTGCTCCTGTGACCAGCCCAAATACGAAAAACAACGATTCCGTAGAATATATCACAGAAGAATATTCAATTAGCAAAATTGAAGGTATTCGGTACTATGGAAAAAGGAATGACGGGACAGAGATCATTTTTTCTACTCAAAAGATTGTTTCCGATGAGAAAATAAAAGTCGATGATGTAGTCATTTGCTATTTTGAAAAGGGTAATTTAGGGAAAGGACTAATAAAAGTCAAAAAGAAATAATCGGTTGAGCTATAGGATTTATTCCAAATCGATTCCATCGGCACTCACCCAAGCGTTGTTTTTTCTTTTACTCTGAAAAAAGTAAATAGGTGACACCCTTTAGGGCATCACCTATTGGATGATACAACCTTGGATAAACGAACAGCCTACCACTTATTTCCTGATGAAACAGGTGGAAAGGAAAACACCACATTAAAGGAGTGCATTTGCAATTAGTTTATCAAACTTACGAATATCAACACCTTTTTTAAGATTTACCTTAATGTGGCCTGCCCTGGTCCATAATTCAACCTCCGCATTTACATCAAAGAAACTCCCGGCATTCTCCGTTGACCACATATTGATGGATGAATAGGGCAAAGAATAAATCTCAACCTTTTTCCCTGTTAACCCCTGAGCATCTCTTACGATCAATCGTTTATTCGTGAAGATGGCACTGTCACGAATGGTTTTGTAAGCAGCTATTGCCACTTCACCATCCACTAATAATTCATTCACATCATTTGGAATCGGACATTCAGAGATGAAAGTCCATTGCAGAATTGCCTGCGTTGCAACCATTAAAACACTCCTCCTACGTATATTTTTCTTTTTTATCATTATAGTCTATAACTATTTAATAACCTTTTTCCTCATAAATTATAACACTAGGTCGGATAAAACATGGACGCATTTACTTGAATTTTTCCACATTTCTTTGAACGCACTTTTAGGGCTTGCTGCGAGCCGGATACAACGACTACTCTTTCAGGTTGAGTGAATACCTTATCAAGACAATCAATTAGTTATATGGTAATTATAGGTGTTCAGAAGGCTCAAGCTGAATAAAATCCAACTGTCTCATTCGGTTTATGACAGATAATACTTCATTGATTCTTGGTAGTTCAAGCCATCTTTCGAAACCAGGAAAGAAGGAAGAAAATACACGATCCACTCCTTCTCTCTCCATCTCTTCGAGAGCTCTTTTAATCTTTTCATGAAGAAAGATGTGGCGATCCTGATTACTTATCGCGATTTTTCGAAGTAAAAAGGCAATAGCTACAAGCTGGGCTTGTGATGTGATATTGTAAAGCCCTCTGATATCAATTTGTTCATCCCCTATCATCATATATCCCATGGATGAAACGATCAGCCTTTCTGTCCCACTGTCCTGTGGATAGCTCGAAAAGTGGTCGGTGGTTATTGTTCTTTCTATCTCCCATTTTGTATGGGGGATGGGTTCACGTGGTTTGTCGTGTTTACATAAATCTTTTGCTTCCTGAGTAACGTTTTTTGGCACAAAATTGTCCATTAGGATGATGTGATCGGCAACGGATAAAAATTCAGCGCTACCTCCAATCACAAGAACGGACGATACGCCAACGGCCTCATATAGCTCCCTAACACGTTCCGTAAAAGGTATTATGGGTTCATGCTTGATTAATGCACGCATTTTGCTGTCTTGAATCATAAAATTCGTCGCACTTCTGTCTTCATCCATCAGAAGAAGCTTACACCCGTAGTTGATTGCCTCCATAATATTGGCGGCTTGAGAAGTGGAACCTGAGGCGAAGTCAGTCGAAAACTGTTCAGTCGAACGATTGGGTACCCATTTGATGAAGGGCGTAATATTGATATTTTTTATCGAACGGCCTTCCTCTGCAGCTATTTCCATTGCACTTTGATCTGTCAACACAAATTCTCGTCCGTCACCGATGATGTGATTGTAAATCCCCGAATTGAGTGCATCCAGCAAAGTGCTTTTACCCGAATAACCACCGCCGGTGATGACCGTCACACCCTGTTTTATTCCCATTCCTCGCAAGCCACCAATTTCCACTTCCACATCCTCTGGGGATGTAAAAGGCAAGGCACCCTCTAGTGGCCCGCTGTTGTCTTTATTTCTTGGCAAAATGCTGCCATTCCCAATAAAGGCACAATAACCACTGGATTTTAGCCATTCGCGAATCAAATTTTGTTTTTTTACCCATTCATAGGCATCATTTAATCGGATGAGATCAAATTTGACAATAAACTTCTCCACTTCTTTTGGAAGCATTTTGCAGAGCATGCGCATAGCTTTATTGTTATTCTTGAATGGAAGTTGGACGGTAATCATTAAGCATACATACCATGTTTCCGAGATGACTTCAACATGGGACGCATTACGTTTCAACACCACATTGGTTGGACGAAAACAATAAAAAGCACCATTTTCTTTATCAGTTCGTGAGCGGTTATAAATCGATTGATTTAATTCCTCTATATAATCAACCCATTCTCTTAATGCAAAATCGGAGAGAACAACTTGATCCATATGTTCATCTAAACCGAGACGGTCAAAAGGTATTTTTATGGTGATACATGGTTTATCCGGTGTGAGTTTATGTGTCGGTTCAATGTAATAGGCAACATCATTATCCCAATAGATGGGATCCTCATATATCATACCGTAAGAGGACTGTCCGGATTGTAATAAACGAAAATAGTGAGCTAGTCTTTTAATAAAATATCATCCTTTCATATTTGGAAAGCGATGAATAACGGAAAACAAAAAAATAACAGCCACTCCATAAGTAGCTGTTATAAACCGGCAAGAAAGCTTAAACATCCCTTCTGCCTAAATATAAAAGCCCTGAGAGTGAATCCTCCCCTCAGAGCCTAATGTTAATGTATTCGTAAAAAAAATAACTAAAAAGCAATATGAGGATAGGACGTATATTTTTTTGTTTGCATTATCCTCACCTCATTACGTTTTATTTTTACAGCAACAAAATCTTACCATTCATTTAACCATTTGACAAGAGCTGCCCATGCCCTATTTATTTACTGAACTGACCAAAAAAGGTAGACAAATAGTTTAGGCTCCATTACGGACGCGTGTTTCCGAAATCAAAGTACTAAAAAATATTGAATTTGATTCGATGATAGTGGCGTAATGGCCATTATGCGATACCCAATGCTTAGTAATTGCGAGAGCGTTTCCGCACAATTGGGACGGGGCGGCTCAATCGGTGCGTGATAACTTTTATAAAGACTGATGTATTGATTATCAGTAGTACAATGAAGCAAGATAACATGTTTACCAGTCCATGCTTGCCCGATATATGGTTGGATTTGTATCTCCCCTATGTTCCTCATCCTGAACACCCTCATGAATTGATACAATAGTTTATGATGTGATGTTGTCCAAGGTTCTTCCAGGGTAGTTGTTAATGTGCTTGCTGTTACTTGTCCTCGTAAAGCAATTTGGTCAAGTAACTCTTGGCGTGTAGAGTCTGCTAAGGCGATCAAGATATTTCGAAAGGACTACTGTCTGCGTTTTCCTATTTACGCTAACAAACATCGCCAAAATCCTTCTATTATATTTAATCTTCTGTTCCTAATACATCTGTATTAGGGGGCTCATAACCCATCTGACGGAGCATAGCTACTATTTGTCCTTTGTGATGAAACTCGTGCGTGATGGTGTACATGAGCAATTTACAAGGAGAAATAGATAATAGTTCAGGTGTTTCTCGCCAAGGAATTTCTCGCTCAATTAGCATGTTTACATTTTGTCCATGTAGCTCTACTACTTCATTTACTATTGAATCCACTTGTTCAAAGCGTGCTATTATTTGCTCTAAACTGAGATTTTGTAATTCTTCCCTTGGAGTAAGAGGTTTTTTCGTCTTCAATAAAACAAATGAGCCAAGCCACGCAACGTAGCAATCAGCTATATGAACCAATGTGTCTCTTACACTCTCCCAACCGAATCCATTTTTATGTGTAAAATGATTAGGATCTAATTTCCCACAAAAATCTAACAGAGTCGCTCTAGTCTGTCGAACCCAACCATATTCGTGTTGAAGCATCCAAACACCCACCTTTAACAGATATAACTACTTATTCTATACATATATTGAATAACCCTTTCTTTAATGACTAAAAAAGGATCATCGCAGCTAACCCTTCTTTAACTCATTTACCATGAAGTATTAATGAGTCTGTTGTTAAAACTTCCCTGTTTATATACTGCGTTTTGCTTCCTTCTTTATGATGGATATGGCCCTGCTCACTATCGAGCGGGGGCCATTGTTAAGGTTAGCCGCTTGGGGTCAGGCACCAAAATCACTGTTTAGCTAGTAATCATCATACTGATCATCATCCCAATGATCAGCCGGCACATTGTTCTTTCTTACAAAGATTTTTTCATTCATTTTATTTACAACCTCTTGCTGCTCACGTTCATTTAATAAGTCAATCTCCATGATCATTCTTTCTGAAAGAGACATTTTTCCAGCAATGTACAATGTGGTTTGTTTCATTAATTCTTTAATTTCATATTGTCCTAAAGACAAAACATCTTTCATTTTTGCTGAGTTTTCCATCCCATTCTTTAGTTGTTGAATCCTTGTTATTGTTTCTACATGATCCTTATTTATATTTTTTGTTGCGGTTACTACCTTTTTCTGAACCTTTTCTATGTTTTCTATGCGACTAGTCAGTTCCTTCTGGACTTCTATTATTACTTGCTGTCCTTTATTTATATGTTGAAGTTCTAAGAGTATAGTATTCAGTGTTTCTTCCATGACAAAACCTCCAATTTGATTGGCAAAACTGCCTTACTTCGAACAAGCGGTTAAGTAATAGACTCCAAAATCCTGCCATTGGCAACATTCTCTATTTATATATTTTAGATTAATAGTCAAAAAATGAGGATTTAGAAATTCTTGAAGGCAAATCTTTAGATAGGAAATAGATAGAAAACAGAAGATGTAACGCGTTGAAGTGAGCAATTGTGGGAGTCAAATCATAAAGTAAAAATCAATAACTGATAAATACGTATTTTAACACATTTTTTATACCCCCTTTCAATCTAATCCGGCTGTTACTTTGGTATTATTTTCAACCATTTTAAATCTATCATTAATTCAACCGAAGAAGTAAGTCGAAAAATGACAAAATACTGAAAGTTAAACTAGGAAACAAGATTGGGGTCAGTCCCCCGGTTCGGTAAAGCTTTAGATTACCAGGGGATTGCTAGGCGTCTATGAAAATAGTTTATATTTTCAAGTAGTACAAAAATATCTCTTTCTAGTATGAACTACTCTGGCCGCTCATCCAGGTTGTCATACCAAACAAGCGGACCAAGGTGACCGAACGTACCGACCGCCTCCTCCATTAACTGGTGTGCCTCTTCATATGCGGAAGCAGGTAAAATATCCAATTCATGATACCCCATATTTCCATAGTTATAGACAAGCAGAAACCCATCTGTCTCCCAAAGCTCAAGTCGAAACACATGCCAATGGTTCGGCACCTTCAATTGAATCCCTGTGACGAATGTTTTCTCCCCCAGCCGTTGATAGGCAAACTCCGCTGTCCCTCCTTTATAAGACCTCCCCTCCTCAAATACAAATGGGTAACCTTTCGTATAAAGGTGTTCCATCCCTTCCAAGGTTTCGAGATTTGTCTCCCTTTTTGTGGCCACAATCACAGGAGACAGCCTATCTACTCCTATTTCATGGT
The DNA here is from genome assembly GCF_030915505.1 of Neobacillus sp. OS1-2. Taxonomy (GTDB): domain Bacteria; phylum Bacillota; class Bacilli; order Bacillales; family Cytobacillaceae; genus Neobacillus. Next base: position 4,206,672 of record NZ_CP133265.1, on the reverse strand, counting down.
ATTCGATAGTACCACAGTCATCCCATTGAATATGGAGACCCGCATCCTGAAGCACATTCGCCCACCTTCCGAGATCTGCGGAATTTTTCAATTGTTCGCAAGAGAGAAACAATCCATCCTCCGTTAACAAACGATGGACTATTTCTACATAACGACTGTCACCATAGGTTGGATTCTCCTTCAAGTACTCTTGAAGTGACCAATAGTTTGAAATCATGATAGGCCCCATGATTTCATGAAAGGTCCGTGCAGAAATGATTAAATCAAAAGAATTCAGGGTAAAGTGCTCAGATACCTCCATAAAGTCCATTTGATAAAAACTCAAGTTGTTCAGTCCTTGCTTTATTGCCAACTCCCGAGCACATCGAATTCCATATCCACACAGGTCGATCCCTACAATCTCGGCATCTGGGAACATGGTGGCGTACCTGCAAGACAGCAACCCATTATCACAGCCAATTTCCAAAATCCGTTTCGGCTTTAAATAAGTTTGCTGACTGACCCAGTTGAGCAAGGATTGATGGAAATTCATCGTCCATGATTCTACTGCCAAACTGAAGGGCAGTGTTCGGTTTTTCACTTCATAAATATTCCCTTTAAGTTTGCGGTCCATAATGGGTTGGAGTTCCTTAGCCAAGAAGGGATCGACCTCGGTTACATGCTTCCAGAAGTCCTTTTTGGTTTGGCATTCCTTGATACCCAATGACTTAAAATAGGCAGAGACACTTTGTGATTTTAATTTGGTATTTGCAAACATAGTATTATCTCCAGTTTAGGCGTATTTATTTTGCATAACAGGACCAAAACCTACTAGTAAGTTCTATTATCTGGTACTAATTATAGCACAAAAAAAACTTTACTCCTTAGTGAAGTAAAGAAAATGGAAGAATTCACTCATGAATGAGAGGGAAAAAGTGGTAATAATTCAGCACTAACTTACTTCATCACCTTATCACTAGAAAGTGCTTGTTTAAACTGTTCGATTAGGACAGGAACGATTTCAAAGGCATCGCCAACAATTCCATAATGACAGTTTTGAAAAATAGGAGCTTCTTTGTCCTTATTAATGGCAATAATTAAACCAGCATTTTTCATTCCCACAATATGTTGAATCGCGCCTGAAATCCCGATCGCAAAATAAATCTTTGGCGTTACCGTCACACCGGTTTGCCCTACTTGATGGGGGTGGTCAATCCAACCCGCTTCCACCACATCCCTGCTCGCACCAACAGCTCCTCCAAGCGTTTCAGCCAAATGGTGTATTAACTGAAATCCCTCATAGCTGCCTAAGCCTTTTCCGCCTGCGACAACGATGTCCGCTTCGTCGATTCTGACCTTCTTAACCGTTTCCTTTACAATTTCCAAAACTTTTGTCCGGATATCTTCTTCTTTTAATGAGACGGTTTCTTCGACGACCTTGCCTATTCTCCCCACCTCTGGTGGTAGCGCCTTTATGACTTTGGCGCGTACGGTCGCCATTTGCGGCCTGTATTTTTTACATAAAATGGTCGCCATAATATTTCCGCCAAACGCCGGCCTACTCGCAAGGAGTAACCCCGTCTCCTCTTCTACATCCAGTTCCGTCGTATCCGCCGTCAACCCTGTCGGCAAATCGGTGGCCACTGCGCTTGCCAGGTCTTTTCCTGTTGAGGTGGCCCCGTAGAGAATAATTTCCGGTTTATATTTATCACTGCACTCTAATAGCGCCTTCATGTAGGTTTCAGTCCGGTAATGCTTAAAGAGAGGTTGATCATAGACATACACGGTATCTGCTCCATATTCAAACACGGTCTTTGTTAAAGATTTAACATGTTCCCCGATAAGAATGCCCGCTAGTTCCACACCTCGTTTATCAGCTAATTTCCTACCAGCACCTAATAATTCAAGCGATACAGGGGCAACCTCTCCATCCTTTTGTTCAATGAAGACCCAAACACCTTTGTACTCGTTAAAATCCAATTACATTCCCTCCTTACTTTCAAACAGCTCCTTCTTTTCAAGCAGGATCTGAAGCAATTGCTCTACTTGTGCTGCTGGGTTGCCTTCAAGGAATGTTCCCCCTGCTAGTTTTTGCGGAGCCCATACTTTAGAAACAATGGTTGGGGATCCCTTTAAACCAAGCTGCTTAATATCTACATCTTCAAGGTCATCAACAGACCAAATATGTGGTTTGTATCTGGCAGCTTTAAGCATGTTCGGCATCGGGGAATATGGTACGTCATTAATAGTTTTTTCAACGGAAAATAAACACGGCAAGGTGGATTGGACGACTTCATATCCATCCTCTAGCTTGCGATGGACAACGGCATATCTTTCTTCTAGATTGATTTCCACGACTTTGTTTACTGAAGTGAGTGGTGGTATATCGAGCCTTCTAGCTATTCCGGGTCCGACTTGCCCGGTATCTCCATCAATGGACATTTTTCCGCAAATGATCAAATCGACGGGTCTGGTTTTTGCAATTTTTTCAATCGCCTTTGTCACAGCATAGCTCGTTGCCAATGTATCGGCACCCGCAAACCGGCGATCCGTAATTAAATACCCTTCATCCGCGCCTATTTCAATACATTTCTTTATAGCGGACACCGCTGGAGGTGGACCCATCGTGACAACCGATACAGTCCCACCATATCGTTGTTTTAAACGGACTGCCTCTTCAACTGCATGAGCATCATACGGATTCAAAATCGCAGGTGCTGTCCTCCGATCCATCGTGTTCGTTTTTGGATTCATCTTAATAATTTTAGTGTCAGGCACTTGCTTGATACAGGCTACAATATGAAACATTAAACCCCTCCCATCTACTTAAAAAGCCCATGGTTTCTTTATTACCGCCATACGAAACATTCCAGTTGTTTGACAACTAAAAGGCTTGTTACACCCGTCTATATCTACTTTATTATAGGAGATGTCCTTACATGCGAGTTTTCTGACAAAGGATTAAATCTTACCCAATTTCAATATAAAACCACTATCGTTGCCTTGAACAACCTTTTGTCCAAAAAAATAACAGCCACTCCATAAGTGGCTGTCATAGATCGGCAAGAAAGCATAAATGTTCCCTTCTCCTTCTGCCTAAATATAATAAGCCCTGAGAGTAAATCCTGCCCTCAGAGCCTAATATTTTTGTATAAAAAAATAGTTCTCAATATTACCGACACGATCATTTTAATTTCTACATTCATTAAGAATATCTCTAAGCAAATCAACAACATTTTCCAAGTTCGCCATACTCTACTTCCTAGTTTTAAATTAATATACTTTATTTTCCACCCCAAGGATAATTTCATTAGTATCACATTTTTAATTTTGGATGCAACAGGGAAGATCCCTGAGATTATAAACTTCACTTTTGACTTTTAATTGATTTTCTCAATCCCATTCTTTTTCTGATTCCTTTTTTGCAAGATCTGTTCTAAATACTGTGTAAATTCCGATTCGCCTGAGTACGACAAGCAGAGATATTCCTTTGCCCTCGTCATCCCGATATATAATAAGGAAACTTCCCTCTCCCTATCGTCTTCAAGTGGAAATGGCATCGAATCAACATTTACGATAAACACTGCCTGAAAATCCAACCCTTTGCTGCTATCGATGGTACTGATTTTTATTTTGCCATCATCCTTTTTAAAGGACCGCTTGGACACATCATTTTCAGTGATCCAATAATATGGTAAGTCCGCTTCCTGCAATGACCTTTGAATGATATCAATGATGGGATATTTATGCGTCTTTTTAACACGATATAAAATTAACATCTCTTCATAAGGTACTTTCCGTTCTTCATGCAACTTTTTCATTTGCCTGGCAACCATTCTTATTTCATCAAAGAAATTGGCAGCCTTTATGATCCCCGGTTCAGGCCCTTTTCGTTTCGTGCTTTGTGGAGCAATAATTTCACCTTCGAGCTCACGATTGATCACCTTATTTTTAAACATCGAATGCTCGCGGTAAAAATCCCAGGCAAACTTTACAATTTGTTGCGTGTTCCGATAGTTAATGGACAATACCTTAGATCTGCCTTGGAAACTTAAACCCGTATCCTGCAAATACGATCGTTTCCGACGATAAATGGTCTGCGCACGATCTTCTACCAATAAAAGCGACTGTGTATCTGTATTCAGCAGATGACTAACAAGTCGTAGCCAATCTGCATCAAAATCCTGTCCCTCATCGATCAAAATGGCGTCATAGGAAGGGAGAATGGTTTCCTTTCTCTCGATTTTATCGATAATGACTGAAAGGTTTTGCTCCCGAATTTTCAAATCATTTTTTAGCCATGCATGAAAATTCCTTACCATAATATTTTGGCTTTGAACCGCCTTAACAGTAGGATCAAAATCAAATAAATCCTCTGGTTCATTCAACATATGATGGATCATTTGCTTAATGGCGTTGGCCAAAGATATATTATAGCAAAGGATTAAAATTTTCCAATTAGGATTTTGTTTCGACAACATCTTCGCCCGGCTGGCCAATATGATCGTCTTCCCACTCCCGGCAACCCCGCGTATCAAGCGATTCTTGTCGCCAATTTGTTTCGCTAAATTCTCCTGATGAAGGTCCATCGTCTTAATATCATGTAGTGATAAGAGCAGTTGATCCTGATACGGTACCGGCGCCTTAAATTCAGCACTAATCCGGACTTCAGGGAACAAATGATAGCGGATGGCATTGATATCCTCGATGGTAAGCGGCTCCTTTAAACGGTAAGGTACAACAAACATATTCATCACTTTTTCCATCAAGATTTCTTCCGAAAAACCTTCATTTTCAGGGTCAATTTCATCTCTTGCTAGGGACAAATTGGGTTCTATGACCGTATAAAGTCCATCTTTAATAAAATCCTTGGTATACAATCTGGTAAAAACTACTCCATGTCCATACGGGAACTTTAATTTCAATTTATATTTCCCATCTGCCAGAATTAGGTTTTTATCCTTTTTCAGTACATCAGCGATTTTAAACATGTAGTCCCTTGCCTGATTCATGGGGCTTGGGATAATGGCTTGTTCGCCATTTGTTGCCACTATATGCCACTCATCATGATTGATTTGCAATAGTGTATTTCGTGTATAATCCTTCACTTCCAAAACAACCATGCCAAGATCAGGACCTATGATGACAAAATCAGGTTTCCTCCCTTGGATTTCCGGTTCATAATAGACAATATAATCATCTGGCAAATAGTTTTTTAGAGTTCGGAAAAATAACCGCTCGCCAGCAGTCGCAGATGTTCGTATTGTCTCTGGAATTGTAATTGCCATAGTAACCGCTCCAAAATCTGCATTTTTCTCCATTATACTACAAGTAGTGCAATTGAACTAAAGTATATGGCTAATCATTCCATTAATTTTAACAATTTTCTACTAAAATAAACAAAATCCACCAAAGGTATTGTATTTTAGTCCTATTATTTTAATAATAGAATGGAAGAAATGGTCCTACCTACTTAGTTATTGTTAGTACTCATGAAAGTGAAGTGGAAATATTGTTAAAAGGAATCCTTGGAAAATTATTTAAAGGGAATGAAACCTCACCACAACCTGCGGTCCAATCCATTAGCCAAGCCGAGGTAGAAGCATTAGTAGAGGCGAAAATTAAGGAGCATGCTGCAACACTTGAAAATACCAGAAATGATTTACACGAGAAACAACCTTCTGCAGTTGAAGAAGAATACAGACTAAGTTCGAAACAAGTCGAATACGCGCTTTCTTTAATTGACAAGATCAAGAGTGAATTCGATTTGGCCATTGATCCGTCCAATTTAACTATTAAAGATTTAAATAGATTGATTGCCTATAATCGTTATAAAAATAAAGGGACACTTGTGAATCTTGTAAAAAAAGGTGTATTAAGAAAAAGGTGAAAACTAAAAACATTGAAATACCCATATATAGGATGGATCCATATACTATTATGTAAAATAGTTTCTTTTTCAGTATCATAGGTTATAATATAGGTAAGTATTGAATAAAATAAAAAAGACCGAACATGCTGTTACATGTCCGGTCCAGCAATAGACGGTTCCCTCTAAGGGGGTCGGCTATAGGGCAGAATAATCCACCTGAGCCGTTAACTCAAGGGTGGATTATTTTTTTGATTTAAATGACAGGATCGCTACGATTAGACTAGTAAAGCCAATCGCAAACATTAATGATTCAAAAATTGTCATGCGGCATCCCCCCCCTTCTGTTTGGGAGTGAACCGACCACCCTTGAGAAATCCTATTCTATTGTAATTCCAGTATATCACACCCCGCCCAAAAACAAGAACAAATATTCGCGTCCCTCGATAAATACGTACTTTTTTACTAGTAAGATTTCCAAAGGAAGGGGTCTGACCCTACAAAATGAAATTGTCTCTTTTTCCCTATCATAGGTTTTATAAGAGTGAGAATGGAATAAATGAAAAAGACCGAACATGGCTGAAAACATGTCCGGTCCAATAATAGTCGATCCCTTAGGAGGGGTCGACGTTTTGGTCAGAAAAATCTATCTTACTTCTTTATGGTGGAAGAAGTCTCCCACCTAAACCATTATTTCTCTCATTTCGATTTTATAAATCTTTATGCTTTATATTAATTTATATCACTGATCGTCAGTTTCTGTTTTGGAGTAAAGCTAACATACTCATAATTCTCTTCCCCGTTCACGATACTGCGATACCCCGCCTCGGTCATATAATAATCGATCGATTCGTTATTCAATAGCTCCTGCATGGTCTTGCACTGCTGAAGCATCTGCTCTTTTGTAACATTCCCTTTATCAATTTCCAGCATAATGAGGATGGGCTTTGGTGTTTTCAGCTGTGGTGTCCATTTTGTTGCATCGTTGTTGTATACCTCCACATCGGTATCTACTTGATTGACTTCCGGCACTTTTTTCTGGAGCAGGGTTTTAATATATTGCTCTGCCTGCGCATTTAACTTTTTTGAAGAATCTTTATCGATCCTCGACTTATGAATGGTATCATTGAACACTTTGAAAGGTTTGTAGTTGTAGACATCGAATAGATAAATTGTTTCCACCCCTAATGGGTCCTTTGTTAAGACTCTAAAACGGTAGCTATCATCGATGCTGACATATTTTACCGATCGTTTAATTTCGTAGTCCATATCTGGATAGGTTTCTTTTAAATACGCCGTTAGGTTTTCTTTTGCTTTGTTTTTATTAATTGGATTTCCGCCAGCTTGTATGTAGATGACCAGAACTAGTCCAATCAACGAAACGGCAAGCAAACTATAGAGTATTTTCTTTTTCATAATCATTATTCCTCCATTATTTTACGAATACAAAAACCGATGGCAATTCCGATCACCGTAAATAGCAGATGTGTCGCTAGATTGATCAATGCCATTCCTAAAGCTTCGAAAAAACTATCGGCATAGTAGTCTCTGAATATATCCGTCATATACAGCAGGCAATTCCATATGAAGTTCGGCACGGCTGCAAGTAATATGGCAACAAGGACTGAACGGTAAAACAGATATACGGCCACTCCTAAAATGGTATAGGTTAGGATAAAGTCCCGATTGTCATTCATAACGGTTGTGCTCATTGCTAGCACAAACGCAATGGCCACAAAGAAAATTTGAATCGTCGTCAATTTCACCGTTATTTTCCGTATCATCTTTTTTGGAGAACTTCCGGGATTAACTTTTGAAGGCAATGGAATCTGTGATTGTTCCGCTATCTTCCAACATTCCTGGCAGCTTTGTAAATGTTCCTCAACAAACCGTTGCGTATCCGGCTGCAATAATTCCTCTTCGTATAAAGGCAATAAATCTTGCGTCACCGCACAATTTGTTTTCATAAAGACACCTCCATTGTTTTTTGAATTCTCAATTTCAAGCGATGAAAGGTTACGCGTGCATAATTTTCAGATTTGCCGATTAATGCGCCAATCTCTGCAAAACTCAGCTCCCCATAGATGCGTAACAATACAATTTCTCTCTCTGAATCTTCCAACTTTGAAATATGATACAACAGTTTCCTCGTATCCTCCTTGATTTCTGCTAGCTCTTCTAATGAATGGATTTCCGTTTCTGGCACCAAGGAGAGTTTTTGCATTAAACTAAGCTGGTACTTGTTTTTGCGGTAATGCTTCTTCAATAAGTTCGTAGCAATTGAAAACATCCAAGTCGATAAGGTGGAATGGCCATTAAATGATGCGATGTTTTTACACGCCTCATAAAAGGTATCATGGCAAAGATCTTGAGCAGTTGCCGAATTACCTGTCTTGGCATAGAAAAACGCATAGATTTTCGGTTGGATTTCTTCATATTCTTCTTCAAGCTTCTTCATAACGCCCTCTCTCTCCCGCTGTTCTTACTATTAATACCTTTACTACATGATTCGTTACAACTTTTTCGAAAAAAATATTTCTGATCGTTATTTGCAGGACCTATAATAGAGAAGATAAAGAGAGTAAACTTTAACTAATTGGAGGAATGACAATGTCAACTCAAATCAAAACTATACATACTTTCAATGCCCCGCGTGAGCTTGTCTTCCAGGCATTAACTGATTCAGAACACCTAAAGAACTGGTGGGGGCCAAAAGGTTGGACATTCGAGGTTTCTAAAGCAGATTTCAGTCCGGGCGGTGTCTTCCACTACAGCCAGAAACCTGCAGACGGCGATAGAATGTGGGTTAAGTTTGTATACGGTGAAATGATTGCGCCAGAAAAAATCGTTTACGCCAGTTTCTTTTCTGATGCAGAAGGTACCAATGTACGTGCACCCTTTGACGCAAATTGGCCGATGGAAACGCTGAACACCATTACGCTCACCGAAGACGAAGGAAAAACCACTCTTACCATGATGGTGGAGCCCGTATCCCCAACAGAGGAAGAGCTTAAAACCTTCGAGGATTCAAAAGAGATGGCTCAGGAAGGATATGCCGGAACCTTTTATCAATTAGATGAATACCTAACAAAGATTTAATTCAAGTCACAATAAAAACACCGGCAACCAGTTTTTTTAACATTTACATAAAAGAGGTCAGTCCCCCGGTGATGTGAACCTTAAACAGGGTGACTGACCATAACTTCCTGGAAACTATGTATAGTAGTTTTTAGAAAAGGATTAGCACGTAAATGATGACTAACCTCAATTTAGTTTTAATCTATCAAAAATACAATTTTTATCATTACCTCTACCAATAACATCCCATAACGATTTAATTAATAATATATCTTTGATTTCAGATAACAGGTGACCTTCGGATTTTAATTTACCAAGTAATTTAAGCTTTCGAACATCACTTTTTACCGATATTTCCGGTTGATATGTTTTTAATTTAGTTTTATTATATCAATAGAATAATTGATTTGTAGCAAAAGTTTAACAAAGTTTTTGAATCACGCGAGGTTGCAATCGCTTTCGACTTCGGGAGTCCTTTTGTAAGCAAATCTTTTCATATTTAGGAGGCAGTAGCATGAAAAATCCATGCATCACAGAACTTGAAGCAATTTCAGGTCATAAATATGTCATTACCAATCCCTCAAAAACCCTGCGTTATCGTAAAGGTTATCGCTCGGGACGTGGGGATGCACTAGCTGTGGTCAAGCCAGGAAATTTGACAGAGCTCTGGCAGATCCTGAAAACAGCCGTCAAATTTGATAAAATTGTCATTATGCAAGCGGCAAATACAAGTTTGACCGAAGGATCAATTCCCGCAGACGGTTATGATCGTGAGGTCATCATTGTATCAACCACAAGGATTAAACACGTTCAGTTACTCAACCAAGGCACTCAAGTTTTGGCTTTTCCGGGTACAACACTCTATACACTTGAAAATGCATTGAAACCGCTTGGGCGAGAGCCGCATTCTGTGATTGGCTCTTCTTGTCTAGGTGCGTCTGCCATCGGCGGGATATGCAATAACTCGGGCGGCTCGCTCGTCAAACGGGGCCCTGCCTATACGGAGATGTCGCTATTTGCCAGAGTTAACGAAAATGGCGAGCTGCAGCTGGTGAATCACCTTGGTATCGATTTAGGCGATACTCCTGAGCAAATTGTTGCCAATCTTGATGCCGGAAATTTTGATCCGAATGCTGTCCCAGATTCTCCAAAACACGGGCATAATTATACTTATCAAAAGCGGGTGCGCGAAATTGATGCAGATAGCCCGGCTAGATACAATGCCGATCCTAATCAGCTTTATGAAGCTTCAGGGTCAGCCGGCAAAATTGCCGTATTCACCGTAAGACTCGATACTTTCCCGAAAGAACAAAACGAAAAGGTCTTCTACATCGGGACCAATAAACCAAGTGTATTAGAAATGATTCGGAGAAAAGCACTGTCGGAGTTCAAAAATCTCCCTGTCGCCGGCGAATACATGCATCGTGAAATCTATGACATCGCCAAAAAATACGGCAAAGATTCATTCATTGTCATCAAAAAACTTGGAACTGACCGGTTGCCTTTTCTTTTTGGGTTGAAAGCGGACGCGGAGCGGATTTTGGACAAAATGAAAATCTTCAAGCCGTATCTTCCTGACCGTATCTTGCAAAAACTCAGCTATCTTTTCCCGAACCATTTGCCAAAAAGGATGGAAGAATTCCGTGAAAAGTATGAGCACCATCTGTTGCTCAAAATGTCTGGAGACGGCAATGCCGAGGCGGAGGCCTATCTGAAGGAGCTATTTAAAGAAGCTGAGGGTGATTACTTTGTTTGCACGCCGGAAGAAGGAGCGGATGCTTTCTTGCATCGGTTTGTAGCGGCAGGCGCAGCGATTCGCTTCCAGGAGGTGCATCAAGACGAAGTTGAAGATATTTTGGCGCTTGATATTGCCCTACGTCGCAATGATATGGACTGGTTTGAAAAGCTGCCCGAGGAAATCTCGAGCCAGATTGAGCACAAGCTTTACTACGGACATTTCCTTTGCCACGTGCTGCATCAAGACTATATCGTGAAAAAAGGCGTCGATGCACATGCCTTGAAGGAAAAAATGCTGAAGCTTCTCGATGAGCGCGGTGCGATTTATCCAGCGGAGCATAATGTCGGCCATCTCTATGAAGCCGCACCAACACTGGTTGATCACTACAAAAAAAGCGACCCAACCAACAGCTTTAACCCTGGAATCGGTAAAACCTCTAAATTGAAACACTGGTGTTAATCTTCATTGCCCATAAGGTCAAGATGAAATAAAAAAACAATGTCCCAGATTTACTTAACGGGTTCGGTTGATGAGGACAAAACGGTTAATAGAAATTTAAAAAGAAGTCTAATTCGCAAATGTGAATTAGACTTCTTTCAGACTGTAGACAAATCCTCCATTTTCGGGGGATTTGACTACAGTTTTTTGTATAATGATGATACTACTAATATAGAAGAAATTGAAACGAACCTAGCTTATCGTTGGTTTCTTGGGTATGGATTCCATGATAAGGTACCGCACTTCTCCTCTTTCGGTAAAAACTATGAACGCCGGTTTAAGATGACCTGTTAGGGGTTCGAACCCCCGACCTCAACCCTGTCAAGGTTGGTGGGAATGATTAGGAATCAAACAAAATCAATATTGACACTCAAGTATATTAGCATTCTTTTAGAGGGTGCCCTCGATTATTTTTGTCTAGATTTGTGATCGGATAAATCCTTCCAACCCCTTATCGCAACAATAAACGGAACACCCCTTCATTCCTCTAGTCATTAACGTTTTGTATGTATTCCGAACAAGGTCAACGAGCGGGTCAACCTCGCCTTTCTTTGGTTTTGCCGGTTTTGCTCCTTTATCCTTAAACTCGTCTCTTCTAACAATGAGCTTTTGGGTATCTTCATCAAAACCTAAATCCTTTCCAATAATCACACCAACATAATCCATTTCTAGGCCTTGAACTGTGTGTATACACCCGATTTGGTTTGCACATTCTGGATGAATGGCCCAGTCAATTCTATTTGGATCATTCCATGGCAAAGCAAAGTTATGCTCCTCGATGACAACATCATCAGCAAGCTTTCCATTCACAACATTTTTTGTCCAATCCCAGGCGTAACCTGCTAACAATCTACCCCCACGTTTATCAACTATTTCCTCTTTCAATTGTTGAGGGCTGGAAACCAATTTGAAATCAAAATCGCCTTCTAGCTTAAATGTTTCCTGGTCATTGTTTAGAATGCTATTAAGCCATGAGATATAATTTCCTGATCCTGAACAGCGGTATTGTGATTCAAGTTCAACCGTATGTATATCTGCTCCGAATCTGGCTGCCTCTTTTTCTACCTCTTTTACACTTCCAATGTCTTTTTTTGAGATTTTCTGAAAATCATCAATGAAGAATACGCTTATTCGTGAGGATCGAATGATTTGTGTAACTTGATTTTCTCCTTCAATCTTCTTTTTCATATGTCCTTGCTCTTTTAGTCGATGTGCTTCATCACAAATAAGGACATCAAAATAATTTTCAGGTGCATGCACGTAGGATGCAGACCCTTTAAATAAATCTCTCACTTCCACATGACCTGAAGATCCAATTAGTTTTTTACGGAGTACTTCCCTAAATGCTTGGTTAGGTGTTATATATTCCACGTACGCTTTCGACTTTAGCATATAACTCATTAAGTTTAATCCAATGACTGATTTCCCAGTACCTGGGCCACCTTTTATAATAATGACATGTTTTTGATCTGTTTGTGCTTTAAATTGGTTATATTTGCTCACTACTTTTTCATAGGCAACCTTTTGCTCATCGAGTAGTTCGAACTCTTCATTACCTTCAATGAGTGATCCTACCGTTTCAACTAATTTTTTAGAAGGTCTGATTTTTCCATTTTCTATAGTTTCAGCAATTTCCCTACCATTCCCTTTTGAAACCAACTTTCGGATATTCTTTGCCAAGTCCCGATCATTGAATTGAAAATACACAGGAGATTCCTGTAGATAACTGCTGTAACGCTTATCCAGCAGTGGCTCTCCCATACTTGCCATAATATAATTATGTAAATAGGCACATGAGTGAAGCTGTATCGATGTGGAGTCACTGTATAAGGACTCATTGAAATTCTGCAAATATCTCTTATAGGAAGATGCTTGATAGGCGGGATGAACCGTTTCCCGATCCCTGCCGCCTAGAAATGTCCGAACAATTCCATCCCCTTCGGCCACTTTTGCCTTCTGCCATTGTTTCAACTCAATAATGATTGCATTTTTTGTACCCTGTTCGTCCTGTCCCGCCACGAGAAAGTCGATTCTTTTTTCAGAGGATGGCAGCTTATATTCTAATAACACATGTGTATCCTCTTTTAAATCGGCATCCCTAATTACTTTTGCCATTTGGGGAAGTGAATTTTCCCAGGATCGTAATTCACTCCCCGAAACGACTTTGTTCATTTTTGCCAGAACGTTTTCCTTGAGAACGTATCCAATTTTATTTTCATAAATATGGTTTAAAAAACTTGAAGAGGTCTCATTGTAAATAATCATTTAACCTTTTCCTCACTTCTATTCACTGGATATTTAATCGCGTTTTTAACCAGCTTGTTTAAAACTTCCTCTTCAAGATCAATTTCTAGCTTATCAGCAAGTTGGACAAGATATATTAAAATATCTGCCATTTCCTCTTTTATGTTTTGCTTGGATACAGCGATTGCTTCTTCACTTGTTTTCCATTGGAAATTTTCCAGCAATTCGTTTGCCTCGAGAGAAATAGAAATAGCCAAATCTTTTTCATTATGATACTGTTTCCATTCTCTTTCATCACGAAATGCTAACACTTTCTGTTTGATTTCATTCATTTTCATTCTCTCCTCTATTACAAGTAGGGGTATCATATTTTTGTAAAACGCTTAATATATTACCATTATTTTAGCACTAGAGATAAAAATAAACATTTTAATTTATACTAATCGATATAGAAGGTGAAAATTTGAAGTTTAATCGAACTCTCTTACCATAAGAGAAAATGTTTCTCCCATTCCTTTAACTATTTTAAATCAATCAAAAGAGAAAGTAATATGGATGGAAGAATTGATTATTCTTCATTACGGCAAATAAATGTAAAGGAAGAGTAGCTGATTAATATGCTTAAGACTCGGTATCAAGTAGAGACTGATCATTTTTTGACTTGCACAGTCAATCATGAACGGTATTTGAAGGTGTTTTTATATTAATTAAAAAAAAGGAAAAAGGGTCTAATCCCCGGCAAATTAACTCTTCATTTCATCGGGGATCTCTCCCTACAATTTCCATCCATTTTATAAATTAAAGACAGAATTAAAACATCCTCTCTCTTCCAGTTCCTGATTCTAAACATTGTATTCACGAAGAAAAACAGGTAAACAAACCTCCACATCCATTTTCGACTTTAATGTCTTGAAAATGCTTCCTTCTACCCTTTTTTGTTTGTTTTTTCAAACAAAAAAAATCCTCCAAATTATTATAATTTGAAGGCACAGGACACACCCGGACATGTGTTTTCGATCTCACACAACCTTAGTCTAAATGGTAAAGAATCCGTGTGTGTCACAAAAATTAGAAATTTATAAGTAACCCTTGAAAACGTTGAATTGGCGGGACTGCGTGGGAATCGAACCCACCAGACCTGGCACGCAGATCTCAAGCAGTTTTGAAGACTGTGGTGGACACCAGCTCCCTTTTTACCCCTATAATAAATATCCGTAATTCACAATTTTAAAAAGTACACACTTAACTTGGTTTATAACGATTTTTATGTAACTTAAAAGTGAATCATTGAGTTAATAAAATAAACTAATAATGGTTAGAACTATAAACGCTTGAATTATTCCAACATTATATTCTCCTCTTAATTGTTGGACCGGTAGCCTACTGATATGAAACAGAAACAAAAAGCATAGGAAACACTTTTCATGTGTCTAACTTATCCCATAAGAAAACCTCTTTTCCCTAAATTGACATGGCCCTCTCCCCGGGCGGGCCATGCAAGTGAAGGAATATTGGTAGTCAGGTCATGTTTTGAATGATTAATTTTTTTTAGGCACATTTCTAGGAGGTTTCCAGAGCGTCACAGAGCCAGCCCCACTACACACTCCATATGGATCCAGTTGGTGAAATATTTGTATGGTATTCAGTTGGAACAAATCAACTCTCCCCTCCAATATGGGCTTCAATCCAAACATGGAATGGATAATTTTACAGGAGAATGCCTACTAAAATCCTAATTTGTTGTAACACTGTTTATCTTCAATCAATCTACTTTTATATAGAAAGACCCCCATCTACGGGGATAACAGCTCCATTTATATAACTGGCATCATCGCTGGCTAAGAATAAATAAGTGTTGGCGATATCTCTTGGAGTTCCCAGCCGTTGAAGGGATACTTTCTCTTTCATCCCGGTAAGAACTTTTTCAGGCATTTTTTCTGTCATTGGGGTCATGATAAAGCCTGGTGCCACAGCATTCACATTAATTCCTTTTCGACCAAGCTCTTTTGCCCACGTTTGAGTCATGGCAATGACGGCTGCTTTCGTTGCAGCATAATTGGTTTGCCCAAAATTGCCCATTCTTCCTACTATACTGCTCGTATTGATAATTTTGCCGAATCCCTCTTTCACCATATGTGGGACAACCGCCTGGGTACAATGGAAGACACCCGTTTGATTAATGGATACCACCTGATTCCATTGCTCCTCCGTCATTTTTACCAGGGTGGAATCCTGTGTGATACCAGCATTGTTAATCAAGATATCAATTTTCCCATACTGCTCCAATACCTCGTTGACCATCCTATCCACTTGGTCACGTTGTGAAACATCCACACCCAATCCCAAGCCGTTAATTTCTCTTGCTGTTTCCACCG
The DNA here is from genome assembly GCF_030915505.1 of Neobacillus sp. OS1-2. Classification (GTDB taxonomy): domain Bacteria; phylum Bacillota; class Bacilli; order Bacillales; family Cytobacillaceae; genus Neobacillus. The sequence goes on along the minus strand of NZ_CP133265.1, from coordinate 4,190,891 downwards.
CTAAATTCTTATGATAATCTGCGACCACCACATGGGCGCCTTCACTAGAAAACAACAGACACGTTTCTTTTCCAAGTCCTCCAGCACCACCAGTTATGATGGCAACTTTCCCTTCAAGTTTCATATGGTCCCCCTTCTCACAGATGCCCCTAACAAGGCCCTATACCTTCTATCATCATTACGATTATGACTTTGCATTCACTTGATGTGACGGGTTATTAATTGGTTCAACCATTACAACATGGTTTGCGATAAAATCCCCGATTTCCTTTTCGGAATAGCCCAGGTGCGCTAAAATCTCCTCGGAATGTTCACCGAGAGATGGAGGAAGGGTAAACTCATTTCCAGGATTTCCTGGTAGCTTTATCGCAAGGCCTGGAACAGGCACATCCGTATCGCCAATAGGTATAGTCCGAATCATTTCTCTGTGTTGGATTTGCGGATTTTTGATTACTTCCTCTAAGTTATTTACTGGACTGCTGGCAATACCCTTTTGTTGTAAAAGTTGAAAAGCTTCCTCTTTTGTATGTTGAATGGTCCATTCCGCAATGATTTTATCCATATTTTCTCTGTTTTTGAATCTTCCCTCTTCCGTGTAGAATGGCGAATGACGTTGACTCCATTCACTTTTTCCAATTAATTTAGCCAATTCGCTCCACTTTTTTTCAGGTGCATTTATATAGGCTCCTAAAAATACATATCCATCTTTTGTCGGAAACGCTTTCGAATATTGAAAACGATCACTCGTTCCCCACCTTTGTTGGTTGATTCCATGCAGTTTGGATTCGGCGATGCTAAACCCTAATAATGAAACCAAACCATCAAGCATACTTATATCCACCAAGCGGCCTTTTCCCGTTCTTTCCTTGTGGAACAAAGCTAACATGGTCCCTAAAGTGGCCTGCAGTCCCGCGATATGATCGGCGATAAAAAAACCAACATAGGTCGGTGGACCATCTGGATGTCCTGTTAATTCAGCTAATCCGCTCATGGACTGTATAACACCATCATAGGCGCCGTAATCCCTGTAAGGACCCGTTGACCCGAATCCAGTAATATGGACCATGCTAATTTTCGGATTAATGGCGGAAATGGTTTCATAACTAAAGCCTAATTTTTCGGGTACTTTGGCACCATAATTGGTGACTAGGACATCCGCCGTTTCAACTAAGCGAAGGAGTATCTCTTTCCCTTTTGAACTTTTCAAATCTAATGAAATCGATCGTTTATTCCGGTTTTCTGAGGCAAAATACAAACTAATATCGTCATGCAACGGGGCAGATGTTCTTCCCACTTCCCCTTCCAGTCGTTCAATCTTTATGACATCAGCACCATAATCAGCAAGTAATTGGCTACAATAAGGTCCAGCAATATAATGGGTTAAATCCAATACTCTTACTCCAGTTAGAACGGTCATAAATTTCACCTCATTTTTCAAATGATAATCTATCAGAATAGCTATACATCATTCCTCGTTTGCTGAGCCGGAATCGTAGCAATCGCCCGCACTTTAGAACTCACAAGTGCATTGCCACTCAGTTCATTTTTGCGGAAGTTCCCAGGAGATGTACCGACAATTTTTTTAAACGTCTTGATGAAATGATAGATGTTGTTGTAGCCGACATCAGTACTGATTTCTGCAATATCCAAATTGGTGTTAACCAATAACTCTGCGGCTTTATCAATTCTTACTTTATTTAGATAGAGATTGATGGTCATACCGGTATTTTCCTTAAATGTTTTGCAAATATAATTTTTGCTATGACCGACGAACTGTGCAAGGTGGTCCAATGAAATTTCAATCTTATAATTTTGTTGGATCATCTCTTTTATTTGCTCCACCACTTTTGACTTTCGGGGATTTGCCGATATTTCAATTCTTTGAAATCGAATCATATAGTAAAGAGCTGCAATCAATGTATGTGTGGCGATTTCTAGATACCAGGGAAGGGTGTCAATTCCTTCTTTAAAGACCAACTCAAGCATTTCTTCAATCGTATCTGATCCTTGGCATACAATTGGAATCTGGTTAAGCCTTTCTTCAAACTCGTTATCAAAAACAACATACTTTGCTTCCAGCATTCGTAGCGGCTTTCCGTCTACCTCTCGCGTATCAGTTATACCGTGGATATCATTCGGTCTGGTAAAAAGATACATCCCCCGCCCCAGTTTCACGGATTCATTCCCTACGATAAAATCTCCTTCTCCGCTAATGACATAGTAAATCTGAAAGTACTCATGTTTATGAGGGATCAGACTACTACCTGACGGATATTCACTTTTGGCAAGCCAAAGTATATTGATCATATGCTTGTTCATCTTTTTAATCACCTTACTATCATTTTAGTACTATACTATTTCTTGACCCTCCTCTCAAAATCCTCTTGATCGGTTCATCAAGTTGTAGCACCACCGCTTAAGATGAGGCAATGACCCGAAATGAAACTGGCATCATCACTGGAGAGGAAGGATACGGCACTAGCGACTTCATTTGGTTGTCCAAGCCTTCTTAACGGGATCAGCTTCATATGTTCAGCGATGATTTCTTCCGGAACATGATGGTACATATCCGTTTCAATATATCCGGGAGCAACACAGTTCACGGTAATATTTTTGGGACCGCCTTCCTTCGCCAGCGTTTTTGAAAATCCAATCAATCCCGCTTTTGAGGCGGCGTAATTCGCTTGACCCGCATTACCAAAGGCAGAAACCGATGAGATATTAACGATTCTTCCATAAGACTGATTGCGCATAATCGGGATGACGTATTTACAAAGGTGGTAGGCACCCTTGAGATTCACATTTATCACAGCATCCCAAGCTTCATCCGCCATCTTGTGGAACATGCTGTCCCTTGTGATACCAGCATTATTGACGAGGATGTCCACCGTGCCAAACCGTTCAACAGCTTGGGAAACAGCGGTTCTTACGTGTGCTTCGTTGGATACATCACACCTAATAGGCAAGACCTTATTACTGATTTCACCGAGGGTTGAAATCAATCTTTCCACGAGCTCCACATCATATTCGAGTACCGCTATGCCTTCCATACCGTCCTCCAAAAAGCGTTTGACGATTGATTCACCGATCCCTTTCCCGCCTCCTGTAACAATCGCGTATTTTCCTGACAATTTCCCCATGTTCGTAACCTCCCATATATAAAAAATTTGCCTCCACGAGCTGTAGTCATCTTTGTCGCTAAGACCCTATACCTTTTTTTAGATGACACCAAGTTGTACCAAGTGATGAAAGTCATCATCAGATAGATTGAGTAAGCCTTGATAAATCTCGTTATTATGCCACCCTAAAGGAGCCCCAGCCCATTTGACTTGCCCTGGTGTCTTTGAAAACTTGGGTACGATCCCCTGCATTTTTATATCCTTATTAAGGGCATAATCAAAAACTGAAATAATATTCTCTCTTTCTTGCACATGGGGATCATGATACAGGTCAGCAACTGAATTTACGGTTGAATAAGCAACTCCGTGCTTTTCCAAGCGTTCGCGTGAATATTCAAGTGTGTGTTCCGAAAAGAATGAATGGAGATAGTCGTCCAATTCATCGCGATTTCTTACTCGTAATTGATTGGTAAGAAATCTTGGATCATTCACTAATTCTGGATGTCCGATGGCGGTCATTAACCTTTCAAAAATATTTTGGGTCGATGCGGGTATGACAATCCATTTATGATCTTTTGTATCATATAGATCATTTGGGGCAACAACAGGATTAAACGTCCCTCTCCGTTCAGGAATTTTCCCCTCAAGATCATAATCCACGATGTAGTTCTCCATCACTCGTACCAGCGGTTCATATAAGGATAAATCAATTAGTTGACCTTCTCCTGTCTGCTTATAGTGATAAAGGGCTAGCATGACTGAAAATGCGCCATAAACCCCTCCCATTGCATCGGCGATGGGATAACCTGAAAAAATGGGCTTCCGATCTGGGTAACCAGTCATGTAGGTTAATCCTGAGAACGATTCAGCCACCCTAGCAAATCCTGGCTTTTCAGCATATGGTCCATTTCTTCCAAATGCCGAGAAATGAATCATGACCAGATTTTCTTTTACTTTTACTAAATCCTCGTAATCAATGTTCCATCTTCTTAACGTTTCAGGCCTGAAATTGGTAATCACCACATCTGCCTTGGAGACGAGTTGATAATAGAGTTGAACACCTTTTTCTTGGTTAAAATCTAGCGTAATCGCTTTTTTGTTTCTATTGGTCACCTTCCACGTGCCTTCTCCAAAATGACGGGTTTGATCCCCTTTCCCTGGTTGCTCAATCTTAATCACTTCAGCTCCGAAATCACCAAGCAAGTTGGCTATTAAAGGTGCTGCCAAGACTGTAGATGCATCGATTACCCGAATTCCTTGTAAAATATTATTTTCTGACAATCCATTAACCCCTTTCCACAGCCTATTCCAAGCATTTCAATGGCGTTATTTACTAAATCTATCAATAGCGAATGACTCATGCTGGTTACATAATCATCTTATTTGTCACAGATACTTCTTCCTCATACAATAAACAAGCAGTCAGACTATCTTTTGAGGTATGGATTAGACTTGGATTCATGCTCTTACATTTTTCCATTGCTACAGGACAACGTGTATGGAAACGACAGCCTGTTGGAGGATTCGCAGGACTTGGCAAGTCTCCTTTTAGAATAATCCGCTCCCTGTCCCGCAATTTGGGATTAGCGATCGGTACGGCTGATAACAATGCCTTTGTATATGGATGATGAGGGTTTGCGAATAATTCCTCTTTCTCCGCAAACTCTGAAATTTTGCCTAAATACATGACGGCTATTTTATCACTGATATGCTTGACAGCTTGAATCCCGTGGGCGATAAATAGATAGGATAGGCCCATATCTTTTTGAATTTCTTTTAATAGATTTAAGATTTGCGCTTGGATGGAAACGTCCAGTGCGGAGACAGGCTCATCACAGACAATCAATTTTGGCTGTAAGGCAAGGGAACGGGCAATCCCTATTCTTTGTCTTTGTCCCCCTGAAAATTCAATCGAATACCTGCTGCCATGATAGGCGGCCAGACCTACTCTTTCCAGTAGTTCATCGACCCTTTTCCTTCGTTCTTTTTTTGTTCCCACTTTATGAAGTACTAGAGGCTCAGCAATAATATCCGCAACCGTCATCCTGGGATTAAGCGAAGAATAGGAATCTTGGAAAATCATCTGCAGATTCTTCCCCAATTCTTTTTTGCTCTTATATTCAGAAAGTTTCCTTCCTTCAAAATAGATGTCCCCAGCTGTCGGCTCTGAAAGCCCCACAACCATTCTTCCTATGGTTGATTTCCCGCATCCAGACTCTCCCACCAAACCCACGGTTTCACCGGGATAAATTTTAAGGTCGATACCATCCACAGCTTTTACAAATTGATTTTTTTTACCAAAGAGCCCACTTCCAACTGGAAAGTGTTTTTTGATGCCTTTCAGTGTCAAAAGCGGCTGACTTTCTGTCATCTTCCCCCAACCCCTTCCATGGTGAGTGGATTCCAACAGGAAACACGGTTCCCTGTTGAATGTTTTTTCAATGCAGGAGATACTTCGTGACATTTTTCCGTTGCAAACGCACAGCGTGTCACGAAATGACAGCCGTTTGGCAGTTCAAGCGGATTTGGCACAACCCCTGGAATCGCATCCAATGTATCCTTTGAGGGCCCGTATAATGATGGAATACTATCCACCAGCCCTTTTGTATACGGATGTCCCGGATTTTCAAAGATTTCCTCCACTGTGCCTTCCTCGACAATTTTCCCGCAATACATGACTAGCACACGTTCAGCAGTTTCAGCTACCACCCCAAGGTCATGTGTGATTAATAGAATCGAAATGCCAAATTCCTTCTGTATTTCTCGTAAAAGATTTAAGATTTGCAACTGTATCGTCACGTCAAGGGCCGTTGTCGGTTCATCAGCGATGAGGAGTTTCGGATTGCAGGCAAGCGCAATGGCAATCATGGCTCTTTGCCTCATTCCACCGGATAATTGATGCGGGTAATCATTGAGACGCCTTTCCGCATCAGGAATACCGACTTTATTCAGCAGCTCAAGGGCTATTTTTTTCGCTTCTCGATAGCTTACCTTTTTATGAAGAACGATCGATTCGGCTATTTGTCTCCCAATCGGGTGGACTGGATTCAGGGAAGACATGGGATCCTGGAAAATCATCGCAATGTCATTTCCACGAATTTTTTGTAATTCCTTTTCTTTTAATTTCAAGATATCTCGGCCTTCAAACAGAATAGAGCTTTCCGAACGATATTTGATGGCACCAGCATTTAATCCCATAATAGAAAGAGAAGAAACACTCTTCCCACTTCCTGATTCACCCACTAAGGCTACAATCTCACCTTTCTTAATGGAAAAAGAAATATCATCGACAGGCTTAATCTCTCCTTTTGGGGACGGAATGTATGCTTTTAGTTGATGGACTTCCAGTATTGGTGTATCTGCATTCAAATGGTCTCTCCCCCTTTGTTACGATGTTTTTTGTTTTGGATCGAGCGCTACCCTTAAACCGTCACCGAGAAAATTCCCAGCCAAGATGGTAAACAGGATGGCAATCCCAGGGTAAACCATCATCCATGGATTCACGTCAATCAAGCTGTAGCCTTGCTGAATCAAACTCCCCCAGCTTACATCAGGAGGCTGGGCGCCCAAACCAAGAAAGCTTAGCGTGGTTTCAATCAGTATCGCAATACTGAGATTAAAGGACGCTTGGACAACAATGGGTGGTGAGATATTTGGAATAATATGTTTAACCATTATCCATACAGACCCCGCCCCAGAAATTTTGGCCGCCTCCACATATGGCTCTGACCGTATTTGCAGGGTCTGTCCTCTGGCCAGCCTGGCAAATTGCGGGGTAAAGACAACCCCAATCGCCATCATCGCATTCCAAAGGTTAACACCTAAGGCGCTTGTAATGCCCAAAGCAAGGATAATGGCTGGAATGGCAATGATCGCATCTACAATCCGCATAAAAATATCATCGATCATCCCGCCAAAATACCCGCTTAAAATCCCCAAAGGTACTCCAATAAAAAGGGGAATCATAATCGAGAACAAGGCTGCCTTAATTGCCGTCTGTGAACCTACTAGCAGTTGACTAAAAATATCAGATCCCAATCCGTCTGTACCCAGCCAATGCTTAGCACTTGGCTGCGACATGACCTGTGATAAATCTTGTTTGAAAGGCTCGTATGGTGCAATAAATGGTGCCAGAATGGCGATAACGGTAAGAAGAGCGAGAAAGATAAAACTGGCAAAGGCAAGTCTTTCGGCCATTAATCGTTTAAAGATTGTTTTAAAACTCATCCTCTTAATCCTCTCTAATATTCGATTCTTGGATCTAACAGCGCATAAACAATATCTGTAATAAAGTTAATGACGATAACCATCACAATCATGACAAGGACAACACCCTGGACCATTGTGAAGTCACGCTGTTCAATGGCATTGACAGCAAGCTGCCCCATTCCTGGAATAGCAAAAATACTTTCAACAACAACAGTTGCTCCTAACGCGTTGCCAAACATGAGACCAATCGTTGTGATAACAGGTACCATAGCGTTCTGGAGCGCATGTTTAAATATAGCCCGATAACGGGTCGCCCCTTTTGAATAGGCCGTACGAACAAATTCTGCATCCATTGTTTCCATCAATGAGGAGCGCAAATGCCGTGTAATGATGGCAATCCCGGCCAAACTCATGGAGAAGCCTGGGAGAATAATAGATTTTAAGAACAATCCAGGTCCATCTGTAATACTGGTAAAGCCAATGGCCGGAAACCAATTAAGTGTTAGGCTAAAAAGGATGATGAGGACCATAGCAACTAAAAAGTTCGGTATCGCTGTCCCTAATGTGCCAAAGAAACGCGCCACATAATCCATCCAGCTATTTGGGAAATAGATCGAGGTAATAGCAAAAAACATCCCGCCAGCAATGGCAAAAATCATTCCCACCACAACTAGTTGAATGGTAACAAAAAGAGTATGCATGATAGCTTCATCCACAAGTTGACCTGTAAAAATGGATCTCCCTAAATCCCCATGAATCGCATGATTTAGCCAATGAAAATATTGGAGGATAACAGGTTGATCAAGTCCTAATTGGCTGCGCAATTCTATCACTTTTTCATGCGTGGCACTATCACCAAGCATGGCGAGGACTGGATCACCTGGTATTAATAAAATTAACGAAAATACCAAAAAGGTGGTAAAAAACAGCATCGGGATAACATAGAGCAGGCGGCGCAGCAGAAATTTCAAAAACATGTTTACCCTCCTTTGTAAAAGAGAGTGAAGTAGGATAGAAATCCCACTTCACCATTCAAATTATTTTTGATCTGCCCAAAGCTGTGAGAAGATCGGCTTTCCTAACAAGTTTGGCTCAAAGCCCTTGATTTTCTTGTCCATTGCATGTGTGATCGACCCGGAGAATAGTGGAATCGAGAATCCTTGTTGGATGATCGCCTCGTTAATGATTTTTCCATACAGCTCTCCCCGTTTATCCTGTTCATACGTGCCGGCAGCTTCTGAAATGAGGGATTCCAATTCTGGTGTAGAAAGCTTTCCAGGATTATAAAAGCTATCTTTTGAGTACAAACTATTAATCGTCATTTGTGGGTCTGGCCGTCCTGACCAGTTCCCTGTCAGCGCATCCGTGTCTTTATCCGTCATAAACTTTTGTACAGCCGCATTTGCTTCTAATGGCTCGATCTTTACGGTTATGCCCACTTTTTCCAGTTGTCCTTTAATGGCATTGGCTAACCTCGTCCAATAATCAATTGGATACGTTACGAGCGTGAACGAAACATTGGTAAGACCGGCATCCTTTAGGAGCTGCTTTGCTTTTTCAGGGTCATACTTGATGGTGATCCCTTCGTCATGTGCCCAATACCCTTTAGGGAATGGCTGAGCGGTGGCTTCCCCTTGACCAAAGTTAATCGCATTAATGATTTCGTTACGATCAATTCCATATAATACCGCTAAGCGGGCCGCTTTGTTATTAAACGGTTCCACATTCGTTTTGAGATAAAGCATGTTGAGACCTAAAGTTTGTTCTGTACTTAAGACCACTTTAGGGTTTTTCTCTAATGAAGGGATCATCTGTGCTTGCACTCCCGGGACAAAATCAACTTGACCCGTTTTCAAGGCATTGACTTGTGAATTGGCATCAGGAATGACTTTTACCGTTATTTTATCAAGGTACGGCTGGCCCTCTTTCCAGTAATCCTTATTTGCTTCGTAGTCAATCTGGCCGTTTGGAACATGATTAGTCACTTTGAATGGACCAGCTCCTACAGGATGTTGCGCGTAATCTGCCCCATACTTATTTACTGCTGCTGGAGAAACCATCATTCCTCCGCGATCCGTTAAGGCTAGCAAAACAGAAGAATCAGGCTTAGCTAAATGAAGTTTTACTGTCTGTTCGTCCACAACTTCCACACTTTCGATACTCTTTAAATCACTGACCTGGGAATCGGCTGAATTGACGCGTTCAATATTAAATTTGACTGCTTCTGCATCGAAGTTCGTCCCATCTTGGAAGGTTACGCCCTTTCTAAGATGAAGAATCAATGTCTTGTCATCTGGGATATCCCATGATTCAGCTAACCCTGGTTCAGGCTTCAAATCAGGGGTGAATGTAACGAGTGTGTCATATATTGGCCATAACAATGAATGGTCATTACCCGTCGTACCTTTAATAGGGTCAAAGTTTGTAACATCCGCCACATATGCAACCGTAATGGCTCCACCTCTTTGCGGCTCCCCTTTTGATGCATTGTCTGAAGGGGTACTTCCTTTAGAGGTTGAACTTTCAGAGGTCGAACTTTCTGAACTATTACATCCTGCCAATACCATCGTCAAAGCAACTAAAAGCAATAGGATAGCTTGAAAACTTTTCTTTAATTTTGGCATTCTTGCAAATCCCCCTATTTATTTACTATTTTGAAAGACTTGTTCCCAGTTCAAACGTTTTTGACGCTCAGGATCATGTACAACCTCACTTGTGGTATGAAAAAGCATTGTTGCTCTGTTTTCCAGATCGTATTTCGGCCAATTAGGTAATTCCGCTATATTCGGATCACCATGATGCGCAAAAGCAATCCATGCCAGGTGCATCTGTTCAGCTAGTTTGTACCGATGAGGATCATTTCCTGTCATATTCTCCGTCTCTTTATTACGGAGGTTATTCCAGACAAAAGGAATCTCAAGTGCATGAAATGCCTTTAAATCTCCATCAGATACACTACTTTCATAGTCAAATCGGTACATCCAAACAGGCGCCCCAAGTCTTGCTTGACTAGCACAGAAAAAATAGGCTGGAACTGTAAATACATAGTGGGTCATGGCATCTTCATAGAGTGACCGATTTACCTCCTTACCTTGCCATACATATTTGGATACATTCTTCCAATAGGGGTGGAATGAAAGTTCGAAAAAATTCTGCAATGTACTTTGATCCATTTGTTCCCACATGGGATCGAAATGGGTAAAAAGGAGTGATTCATCCTTATTTGTACCGACTAATACAGGAATATCGCTTGCAAAGCCTTCATCCAGGACTTTTTCCGGATTGGCGGGCATGTTTATTCCATCCCCAACAGGGCCAAATGCCGTTCGTGGAAAGATGTTAATAGCCTTTAAAATGGTTTCTCCTGGAATCTTTTCTAATTCTGACAGGTCTTTTGGATTCACCTGAAGTTCTGAGAGAAGTTGTTCCGTCATTTCATTTGCTTTTTCAACGGGAACCTTACATCTAGCAGTGCCACTTTGCAGGATGGCTTTATGAAAAAGCCCTTTTGCAATTGGCATGGATAAAAGATTACCCACACTGACAGCTCCCGCAGATTCACCAAAAATCGTGATATTATTTGGATCTCCGCCAAAGGCTTCGATATTTTCTTTGACCCATTTTAATGCAGCCACTTGGTCGAGGAGTCCGCAGTTTCCTGAACCTCGATAGGCTTCACCCCCCATATCACTTAAATGAAGAAATCCAAAAACACCAAGACGATAATTGAGTGTGACGATAACTACATTTCCTTGTTCCGCAAATGATTTTCCGTCATATAAATGGCTTGAACCAGACCCATACATAAATGAACCTCCATGGATCCAAACCATTACAGGCCGCCGTTTAGTATCTGAACCTGGTGACCAAATATTGAGATATAAACAATCTTCACTTGTATTCGTTGGCGAGTCACCTAAAAACTTCATTGCGAGGCTTTCGGATTGAAGTGATGCTGGACCAAACTTTTTAGCTTCCCTCACCCCTAGCCAAGATTCTGGTGGCTGTGGTGCACGAAATCGGAGAGAATGAATCGGTGGTGCCGCATAAGGAATACCTTTCCAAATGCAAATTTCTCCCTCGCGTATCCCTTCCACCATACCAAAGCGGGTTTTTGCTAAGACCACTGACATTTTATTCCTCCCCTACTTTCCTGTATAACGAATTGAGCCCATGACCCACCAGTTTTCAGTCGGATCATTTTGACAATTTAGAAAAAGACTTGGACTTACGTCACCTTTTTTACATAGAGGCGATCCACAAAATCCATATGTATTGCTACTTTTTCCAACGTCGGCTTCCTTGTAGCATGTGTGTTACTTGAAATTCTGAGCGAAGGTTATCCAATCGAGATATAAAGCGTTGCTGGCGCCTTTTTGTTTGAATGTTTCAAATTTCCGAGAATGAAATAGCGGCATGACGCTTTGGTAGAATGCTTGTGCAGTATCTTTTGAGGTAATAGTAGCGGAACAGTGCGTGAGTCCTTATCTTTCTTTCACAAACTAAAAATGAAGCGTTTACAGTTTATTTCGCTAGTGAAATGTAAACCTTTACATTTTTCTCACCACCTTTAGCTAGTGTGAAACACTCGAATAATATATAACAATTGATATCCATCCATTAATCTATATTAATCACCCATAATTTAGTGCTTATTCGCCATTTTCTAAATTATCTGATTAATTTAACAACAATATAACATGGGATATATTTTTAAGTCAATAAAAAGTTGATATATAGTAATCAATAATCAGGAATTATATAGTGCCAAAATCTGTATATCACAGACAGGAGACAAGGGGGCAAAAATGTTCAGCAACTTGTCACAATAACCAGCCAAAAGCAAAAGAAAAGAAACTCCGCAGTTATATACGGAGTTTCTAGGATTGGCTTGCTTTCCATTTTCCTAATTGACGCAACCCTTTTTGTGTTCTGAGTTGTTCTTTTGCCCTATCAATTCCTTCCTCAATGCTTGAAGAAATACCAAAGAGATGATAACGGATTCCGACATTAAAAAGAACTTGATGATAATAATAGCGCAGTGCCCCTGATCGCTCGCCGCTCAGCAGCGCTAACGAAATGTCGGACTGCTCTTTCGCCGATAATTGGATGCTGCTGTTCCATTCGTCTACTAGCAATCCATAATCCTCAGGCTTTACAATACATGATTCCATTCCATCACTTGATAGTTTAAAAATAAAGCTATTCCGGTGAACAGGTAAATCTTCTGAACCTTCCATTCCTTGCACAATGTAAACATTTTTATAAGGGAGTTCTTTAAACAGTGGTGCTATTTTATTAATAGCCGTGCGATGAAAGGCCCCCATCATCAATGTTTCTGCCTGTGAAATATTTAATAGCTTTTCCACTGTATTTACTAGTGTTCTGATCCCCATTTCCTCACGAATTTTTCGTAGCCTGCCAAGACCGGGGCAGTATGCTTCCGTCGATGCAAAGCCAATTCCTGCTTTGTCCATTGTATTTTCTATCGACGAAGCGGATTGGGAGACATTGATCCCCATTTCTTCCAAGACTGCTTTCATCGTAATCCCGTATTTGGGAGGAAGTGAATCACTGCTATGTAGAAAAACTGGGAGCCCAGATTCCGCTAGTAATATCGCAGCAGGAATGGTCCCAGTAAAAGAATTCCGTCCATTATAGGGACAGGCTAAATCAATGATTTGATGGTTTGCTAGATTTAGCTTTTGACAATTCTCTTGAAAAACATGGACAAATGCTAGCAATTCTTCAGTAGATTCTGTCTTTAGCCTTAAACCAGTCAAGTATGCAGCGATTTGAGCATCGGTTGCTTCCCCATTCACTATTGCCTGAGCTGCTGCTTTTGTTTGATGATAGTCTAAATCCTTGGAGCCCTTTTTCCCTCTAGCCACCTCTTTAATCCATTGTTGCATGATCCTAAACCGCCACCTTTTTCAACCTGTTTACCTAAACTATTCTTACTAGTATAACACCCCCATTTATTTTTCTACCATCTTGAACCTCCTTCGTGTAATCGTTCGAAGTTTTCTACGTTTACTTGCTGGAATGGAAGTATTTTCTCTCTAAAGCGGACGACCTCCCCCACCACCACGATGGCAGGATTTTTTACCCTTTCTTTCTCTACTATAGTAGCAATCGATCGTAAGGAGCCTGTTACCACCCGTTGGTTCATTGTCGTACCCTGCTCAATGACGGCAACAGGAGTGTGTTCATTTTTCCCTTGGCACATCAACTCTTGACAGATATATCCGAGATTACTAATACCCATATAGATAGCAATGGTATCAACGGCCAATGCTAGACTCTTCCAATCCACATCTCTCGGTCCACCGTTTTTCCGATTCCCCGTTACAATGGCAAACGAGCTGCCCATTTCACGATGGGTAATCGGAATTCCGGCATTGGCAGGTGCGGCGATCCCAGCGGTGATACCTGGGATTACCTCATAGGATAGTCCAACCTTTGCTAGTGCTTCGACCTCCTCGGCACCCCGGCCAAACACAAAGGGGTCGCCGCCCTTCAACCTGACAACCGTTTTCCCTTGTTTCGTAAATTTTACTAATAAATGATTAATAGTTTCTTGTTTCATCGTGTGATGTGCAGGTTGTTTTCCGCAATAAATGATCTGGCACTCTCGTTTGGCTTCCGCCAATAATTCCCGATTAACGAGGCGGTCATAAAGGATCACATCCGCTTGTTGTATACATTTTAATGCCTTCACGGTTATTAATTCCGGGTCACCAGGTCCAGAACCAACGATATAAGCTTTCCCCATCTTTCCTCACCTATCCTCTTTGTGAACTTGGCAGTGCGGTAGTTGATTTTGGCATTTCCCTTATCACTTTTGACTTTCCTTTCCAATGGGTTACATACAATGCTAACCCTGTAAAAATAAAGCCCCCAACCATATTCCCCACAAGGACAGGAATTTGGTTCCAAACCCACCAATCAGCGATGGTTACGTCAGCACCGAGCATTATACCTGCGGGAATGACAAACATATTCACGACTGCGTGTTCAAAACCTTGCGCAAAGAAGATTAAAATGGGGAGCCACATGGCAGCAATTTTACCACTCACAGATTTTGTCGTCATCGCCATAACCGCCCCTAATGTAACCATCCAATTACAAAGCATGGCCTTTACAAACACAACGATCAAACCATCCACACCCAGGGCTTTATAGCCTACTGTCTTTGCTTGTACAAGGGTGATAATTTTTGCTGTTACTGGATTGTCTGTCACATGGCCAAGTTGCGTGATCGCAATGATATAAAGCCATGCATAGAGGACTCCTCCAATGATATGACCAATAATCACTCCAAACCAATTCTTACACATCTGACTGAGAGTGGCTCTTTTTTCCATGACAGCGACAGGAATCAACGCGAAACTACCAGTTACTAATTCCAATCCAAGGAGAATGATGATGACGAATGCCGCTGGAAAAAGCAGTGCACCAACAATTCCCAACCCCGTCTGCACTTCAGCGGTAAAGGCTAAGGTCGTACCGAATCCTAGAAGCGCCCCTGATAGGGCTCCTCGGATGAGTAAATCTTTTATCGGCAATTTTGCTTTTGCTTCCCCCGCCTGAACGATACTCTCAACCACTTGTTTTGGACTAACTATAGACATACGTCCCACCCCTTTTATCCAGATATCGAGCTAGCCCTCCTAATGGCAAGTCCATTCATCTCTCTATTTTTGACACAAAAGGATTCATTTTTTATCATCTATTCATCTTTCAATATAATAAACAATTGATCTTCTATCACTTCTACAGGGTATGTTTGTACACAGCCTTTATCAGGAGCCTGCACATTGCCATCGGACAAACAAATTTTCCAATCGTGCATCGGGCAAAACACATAATCCCCACTCACGATTCCTTCCGCAAGAACTCCGCCTTTATGTGGGCACCGGTTTTCAATGGCACGGATCTCCCCATTTTCTAAGGTAAAAACAGCTATTTCCTTATTGCCTATGGTGGCTGTTTTTCCTAATTTTTTTGGCATCTCTGATAGATTTCCGATATAAATGTGACGCAACGTATTTTCCATCTATGTTTACTCCTCCCTTCTTATTATTTAATTATTGCTGGAACTTTCACTGATTCATACAAGTCTCTTACTAGTGTTTTGTTCTGAATCACTTCTTTCCAAGGGTCTTGAATGATTGACAAGGCTTCATCTAGCCGTTGAT
This sequence comes from Neobacillus sp. OS1-2, assembly GCF_030915505.1. Lineage (GTDB taxonomy): Bacteria > Bacillota > Bacilli > Bacillales > Cytobacillaceae > Neobacillus. The sequence goes on along the minus strand of NZ_CP133265.1, from coordinate 4,175,362 downwards.
TTAATTCTTTTACTTTTCCTGCCTCCGAAAGGACCTCCCGAATATGATCAATCCCAAGACGGTCCACCCATGCAGAGGTTCTTTCTAAATAGTTGGCTGTCTCACGATAGTACTGTAGGAATGCTCCAATCATCTCAACCAGCTGATCATCTGTCTTAAGTTTGAATAATAAATCAGCTGCACGCAGATGTGTTCCACCGTTTCCACCTACATACATTTCCCATGCTCCATCCACACCAACCACCCCGACATCCTTCACTCCGCCCTCCGCACAATTCCGTGGACATGCGGAAACTGACATTTTGAATTTGTGAGGTGTATTTATTCCTTCAAACTTCTTTTCGATTCTAATTCCCATGCCAATTGAATCTTTTGTTCCAAACCGACAATACGTTTCACCCACACATGTTTTTACCGTTCGCAGTCCCTTAGCATAAGCGGATCCAGATGGCATATCAAGTTCCGCCCAAATCTTGGGTAGATCTACCTTTTTCACACCAAGTAAATCAATTCGCTGACCGCCAGTCACTTTGATTGTGCCCACTTGATATTTATCAGCCACATCAGCAATCTTTCGTAAATCATCTGAAGTGGTCACACCGCCGTACATTCTAGGAACAACAGAAAAGGTTCCATCTTTTTGGATATTGGCATGAAGTCTTTCATTGACATAGCGAGCCTCTTTTTCATCCTGATACTCAAGAGGATTTACCATACCTAAGTAATAATTGATGGCTGGCTTACATTTTGAACATCCATCTGTTTTCCAGCCGAGGACATTCATTACCTCAGAAATGTGTGTCAATCCTTTATCACGAATTTCCTGTACGATATCATCTCTCGAGAATGTCGTACAACTGCAGATGGCCTCCTTCTCAGATGCATGATAGTTGCGGCCAAGCGTGCAGGCTAATAAATCCTCCACCAAGGATTTGCATTTACCACATGAACGAGAGGCATTTGTACAGCCTTTTACCTGATCAACCGTTGTTAAACCTTGCGTTTGGATGGCCTCCACAATTCTTCCTTTACTGACACCGTTACATCCGCAGATGATTTCGTCATCTGCCATATCTGCTGTGATATTACTTACTGAAGCAGTATTTTGACTCGTCTCAAGGTACTCCTCCATTTTGGCACCATTCTTAATTAATCTGAGTAATCGGGTTCCATCTCTCGTATCCCCGAACAGGACAGCACCCGTAATTTTCTCGTCTTCGATCAGAATTTTTTTATACACGCCGCTCCAATCATCGTATACTTTATATACTTTTGTTCCATGTCTTTCATTGATTTCCCCCGTAGAAAACACATCAACGCCAGAAACTTTTAATTGTGTCGAGAGGATTGAACCTTGATATCCGTCGTCCTCTATCCCACAAAGTCGTTTTGCAAGCACTTGGCCTTGTTGGTAGAGCGGTGCTACCAAACCGTAGGCAATTCCTCGATGTTCTGCACATTCCCCCACAGCATATATATTGGAGACCCCTGTTTCTAAATAGTCATTGACAATAATCCCGCGATTTACTGGGATGCCCGCATTTTTTGCCATTTCTACATTGGGCTTAATTCCAACGGCCATGACCACCAAATCCGCCTTGATTTTACTTCCATCATGAAATCTTAATCCCGTGACATGTTTTTTCCCGATAATTTCGGTTGTGTTTTTTTGTAAAAGAAAATTCATTCCCTGCTTTTCTAATTCCCTTTGCATTAATTTCCCTGCGGTGCGATCTAATTGCCGCTCCATTAAGTAGTCGTGGATATGGATGACGTCCACTTCCATTCCTAAATTTAACAACCCACGCGCTGCTTCAAGTCCCAATAGCCCACCGCCAATGACCGCCGCCTTTTTATAGCGTTTTGAATATTCAATTATTTCATCGCAGTCTTTGATATTTCTAAATGCGGTAACACCGGCTTTATCTGCTCCTGGTAATGGCAGCATAAATGGATTTGACCCCGTCGCAATAATTAGCTTGTCATATGTTTCTTTATTTCCTTTGTCTGTGGTAACAACTTGCATGGCTGTGTCAATAGAAATGACTGTTTCTCCCGTATATAGGCGGATTTTGTTGTCCGAATACCATTTCAAGTCATTTAAGGTGATATCATGAACGGAAGCACCTCCTTGTAATACGGTTGATAAACTGATTCGATTATAGTTTGGATGGGGTTCATTTCCAAAAATAACGATTTCGAATCGATCTCGGTTCAACTTCAACACTTCTTCAATCACCCTGACCCCGGCCATTCCATTTCCTATTAGGATTAATTTTGATTTGATCAACGAATCCAACCTCCTTTTGATTCAATGTTCTACATACTTTATATCATGGTGAAAGATTTATTAACATAATCATGTAAAGGAATCTAACATGCTTTTTTATCGCAACGAAAAAGGGGTCAGACCCCCAGTGTGCTAAAGCATTAGCACGGGGGTCTGACCCTAGTGGTTCCCTACCTATTAAACGATTGATACCAAGTCCAACCTTTAGTTGGATATATAACTGGTTACTGAGAAAAAGGCAACATAGCCCAACACCATTAAAAGTTGAATAATTATTCCAACGATACTACAAATTAAACCGGCGGTTGCCAATCCTCGACCATTTTCATTTGTTATATTCATTTGTTTTACAGCTATTCTTGAAAAGACTATTCCAATAATGCCTAAGATTAATCCCAAAAACGGAATAAATAATGATAAAATACCCACTGTTAAAGCAACAACTGAACTATTGTTTGTTTGACTTTTATCGGACATTCTTCATCCACCCCCATTTGATAATTTTACCATTTCTGATTAATTAGAGATATAAATTATCCTCCTTTTTTAAACCCTTTTTCTCTGAGACTAAATGTTGTGATAAATTTCTACAAAACAAAAAAAGGAATGGCACGGAATTAAACCGCCACTCCTTATCAATTTGTTCAGTTGATAACTTCACTTTCTATTACTAGCGTTACTCACTATGCACGGCGCATGTAGGCACGAACTGTAATGGGTGCAAAAATCGCTACAATAATGGTTGCCCCAATGAGTGAAATTACTAGATCCCAGCCAATTGTTCCAGAATTCGCCAAATCCCTAACAGCCGTTACGAGATGTGAGATGGGATTGATTTTCACGAACCATTGTAACCAGTTCGGCATGGTATCAGCCGGAACAAATGCATTCGAAAGAAAGGTCAATGGAAAGAGGATAATCATCGAAATCCCTTGTACACTTGAAGCCGTACGAGCAATAACTCCAAAAAAGGCAAATATCCAGCTGATTGCCCATGAACAAGCAATGACAAGTAGTCCTGCAATGACCACAGCGCCTAATCCTCCCTCAGGGCGATAGCCTAAAACAAATCCCATCGAAAATGTAAGTACCGTTGCGATTGTATAACGGATCGTATCAGCAAGCAAAGCCCCTGCTAACGGGGCAATCCGGGCAATTGGTAATGACTTAAAGCGGTCAAATACCCCTTTATCCATGTCCTCCCGTAATTGAGTACCCGTGACAACTGAAGTGGTGATCACCGTCTGAACAAGAATCCCTGGAATAATAATCGGTAAATAATTCTTCACATTACCGGCGATAGCCCCTCCAAAAATATAGGTAAACATTAACGTGAAAATAATTGGCTGAAACGTAACGTCAAATAGTTGTTCAGGTGTTCGACGTATTTTCAGTAACCCACGATAAGCCATGGTTAATGAATTTTGCACTGTCTGCTTGAAGCTAGTCTTATTTCGCAGCTGAATGCCGGAAACTGACATGCTCGATTGTTTCTTCATTAAATAATCCCCCTCTTTTTATGATTCGAATCTGCTTGGCTTTCCTTTTCGCCTTCAGCTGTAATGGTCAAAAAGACCTCGTCTAAAGATGGTTTTTGAACACTTAGCTCAGCCAATTTGATGTCTGCTTCCCGAAGGGCGACTAGCAGATCCGTAACAATATCCGCCGTTGCCATTGGTGCCGTAATCATACCGCCTTCTGGTGACACAGCTGATGGTACTTTTAAGACTCGTTCAACAATCATTCGAGCATTGGGGATATCCTGAGTGTGTTGAATACTTAAATGCAATGATGAAGTACCAATCGATTCTTTAAGTTCATTTACAGTACCTTCTGCAACGACACTTCCATGATCAATGACAGCAATTCGATCCGCTAGTTCATCTGCTTCTTGGAGATACTGAGTAGTTAACACAACGGTTGACCCTGATTTTACTAAGCGACGAATGGTATCCCACATTTGATTTCGTGTCCGTGGATCCAATCCAGTAGTCGGTTCATCCAAGAATAAGAGTGGTGGCTGCGAGATTAAACTAGCAGCTAAATCCAGTCGTCTACGCATACCCCCTGAGAAATTTTTCAATGGACGTTTTGCAGCCTCCATTAATCCAAATTCCTCGAGTAACTCATTTGCTTTCCGTTTTGCCTCTAGACGACTAAGCCCCAGTAATCGTGAGAAAATGATTAGGTTCTCTGTCGCACTTAGTGACTCATCGACTGAAGCGTACTGACCCGTAACACCAATTAGCTGACGCACAATTTGTGCATCCTTCACTACATCATATCCAAAAATCTTTGCTGAACCCGCATCAGCTCGGAGTAATGTTGCCAACATTCTAATCGTTGTCGTCTTCCCTGCGCCATTAGGTCCCAACACTCCATAAATAGAACCAGTTGGTACCAACATATCCACTCCGTCAACCGCTCGATGATCGCCAAAGGTCTTGATAAGCCCTTTGGCCTCGACTGCAAACTTCACATTTTCTACTTTCGTTCCATCCTTATTTTTCATATGATCCTCCTTTTAATAAACCTTCCGATAGCTGATGTTGTATTCACTCATATTTTGATTACAATTGGATTATAGACGCCATTTATGAACTGAATATGAACAAAAAAATGTTATTTTAAAACTTCTGGTTGCAATTTAAAAAATTGCCGCATATACTGTTTTTAAAAATGAATGAATTGTTCATTCAAAAAAATAAAAAAGGCGGTTAAAAAGATGACTGATAAATTAACAAAAAAGGAATGGAACTTGCAAGACAAATATGTTTTGATTACAGGAGCGACAAGTGGGATTGGACTTGCGGCGGCAAAGGCCTTTGCCAGACGCAACGCAAATTTAGGGATTATTGCCAGAAATCAACGGAAGGCGGAGGAAATTTCAACTCTATTACGGATGCAAACCAAGAAACCCATTAAGATTGATCTATTTATTGCTGATCTTTCCTCGCAAAAATCCATCCGGAAAGTTGCTGCGCAAATTCTTGAAAGCTGTCCAAGAATCGACGTTTTAGTGAATAATGCAGGCGCCTTATTCGATTCCTTTCAGAAATCCGAGGAAGGAGTGGAAATGACCTGGGCTGTTAACCACCTGGCCCCATTTCTTCTCACTTCCCTGCTATTGGATCGTTTAAAAGAAAGTGAATCCGCACGTATTATCAATACGGCTTCACATGGTCATAAAATGATAAAAGGAGGCTTTGAGTTTGAACATGGGAATGGGGAGCATCTTTATGGGGGGATGAAAAAGGTACTAGGCGGCCCAACCATACGTTATGCACAAACGAAACTGGCCAATATCCTCTTTACTGCCGAATTAGCGCGTCGTCTAGAAGGATCATCAATCACTGTTTATTGTTTTGACCCGGGACTGGTAGCTACAAATTTCAATCAAAATAATGGAATGATGGCAAAGGCAACCATGGCTGTCATGAATCTTTTTTCCCGGACGCCGGAGAAAGGTGCAGACACATTAGTGTGGCTTGCCGAATTAAAAGATACCTCAAACCAAAGCGGCAAATATTTTGCTGATAGACAACAGAAGGCACCCACTGCATTAGCAACTGATAAAGAATTAGCAAGGAAACTTTGGAACATGAGTGAGGAACAAATTCTGTAACGTTGATTTGGATGAATACATGAGATAGGAAACAAAAATGAAAGGGCGTGAAAAACATATCTCCATTAAATGATCATCAACTGGACAAAATCCATGAAAAACGAAGAGAGCAAATTAAGAATGCGGCTTTAAAAATATTTGCACGCCGCGGCCTTATTGGTACAAAAATGAGCATGATTGCTAAAGAGGCGAACATCAGCCAAGGGCTTTCCTATCGATATTACCAATCAAAGGATGAACTTTTTATTGAACTTGTAAAGGATGCAATGGAAGAAACTGCTCAGGCATTTGCTTCATTTGAAAATATGGCAGGTTCTCCTTCAGAAAAGATGAAAGAATTAACCAAAAAAATGCTCGATACTCGAAATAGGCATTCGTTTATGCTTATCCAACAAGTACAAATTTCCGATGAAGTCCCTGACAAGGCAAAAGAAATTGTTCAGCAATATCAAATTCCTCCTTTAATGAAACATTTGATTTCTACTTTTGAAAATGGACAGAAGTCCGGTGAATTTTGTAAAGGTGACCCAACTAAGCTTTTGATGTTCTACTTCTCGGTCATATCCGGTTTAATGTTACTCCCTAATGAAGCAGAGGATCAAGACATCGATATAGATATTCTTATGAAACTATTACGGAATGGATGAAACTGCTTATTTTGTGCAAATGAATAGGAAATGACTCTAGCAGAAATGCAATTTATTGTTTTTCTGCTTTTTAGGTATGATATGAAAAGTATCCTTACTTTATTTGATTTGCTCCGCCAACTCTACAATAATTCCCTCTGGCCCACGACAGTAACATAACTTATAACTTTCTTCATAGTGTTGGATCTCACCAAAGAATTCTGTCCCTTTCTTTTTCAATTTGGCAACAACAGCTTCAATATCTTCAACAGCAAATGCAATATGCCGGATACTCTGGGTATTTACGAGAGGTTGCTGAATTTCTCTATCATCTGACGGCGAATCATACTTGATTAGCTCGATCCATGCCTGACCGTCTGGCATCCCCAATCCTACGCTTGCTACTTTAACATTATTTTGCCCAATTACCTGATCCATCCACTCTCCTTCCATCTGCTTCTCCCATTCCCCTTGCACCTCAAGGCCAAGGTCAAGAAAAAACTCTTTAGCTGCAGAGAGATCATTTACGGTTACACCCACATGATCCATTCTAAGGATTTTCATATCTCATACCTCCAATATTTCTGTTATGATATTTTGGTTTTACCACTATACAAATTAATACTAAAACGTAGCAAAAGAAAATGACCAATTTACCAAATAATACCTACAAACCTAATAGTAAGTCTTTCCCCTTAGAAAGTAAAAGGTCTCATCAGATCACCAACAGTAGCTTCCATACTGCATTTTTTTATTCACCAACAAAAGTGTTTGATGAAGCGAAAGAACCGTCCCCTGCTTCACCCAACCATCTTCACATTTCCTCCATGCAGCCAATCCCATTGGAAGGTTACACCATTAACAGTATAGAGAATGGGTTCATCTTCAACGATTCCTTCTTCACACCTTTCTTCTAACCACTCATCGTAATACCGGCAGAACTTTTGTTTTAGGATTCCATAAAAGTAGGCAATCGGCTTCCTGACAGCCTTTGTAAATTTAAGCTTTCTAATCAGTTGTCTAAAGGATTCAATGGCGATTTCGACAATGATTTCTGTTTCTTCGTGCAGTTTATAATCAAAAGCTAGGATATGTACCATATGCCAATAGTCTTCGATTAACTTTGCATCTTCGAAGAAATAGCTAACAAATTGAACAAATTCCTGTGGAACTCGGTTGCTCACAAAGGTGTGATGTAATACAGACGGTTCTTCATTACGTTTTTTTATCTCTTGATCTTTTTCAGTTTTTAAAAGATTACTAGTTTCTATTAGGTGGTTCATTGTTTCCTGTTTGGGTGGTTCACTTACTGGAAAGCGATTAAACACATAGAGGTTACTGGACTGGGATCCGTTACCCCGCTCTGTTTCATACACAGTGAAAATACCTACTGCTTTTGCTTTGCCAATCATCCGTTTAAAGGTGGAACGGGAAATCCCATTATCGTGGTATTCATCATGAATCGCCTTTAACACGGTACCGATTTTGGCATTGCAAACCCCAGGGATCTTCGCAGCAAATCGAACCAGCCGTTTTAATCCGACCAGCTCACCTTTTGAAAAATCAGCCTTGTGCTCGGCTAACCACATTTCGATATGATGATTAAACTCTTTCAAACTTTCAAATTGCGAAAACTGTTCAAATCCCTCGATGTTACCTGATTTTACATTCATCATTTTGTGCCACCCTTTCACCGCTGGTTTCCGTTTCCGGCACCTCTACGATATCGGGTTTTGCTGAAAGAATCGAATGGCTAAATTTCTAATTTGGTGGCACTTTTTGAACGAAACCCTTCATTTTTGCGTTCAAATCTGTTATTTGGGGCTGATTTTTGCATTTTCGGACGGATTTGGTATCCATTTTTTTGAAATCTTGTTACTAATACCTTACTGCAAAAATATCCGACTGGATGATATGAAATACTTATTGGCATTCGTTTTTATATAAAAACGTATTATGAGGAAACTGCATTTAGGAATCAAATTAGTATTATTCAAATTGCTCTATACTTTTTTCCACGATTGCCACCATATCATCTTCAGCGCCAAGACTAAAGTTAAAAAAAACACCTTGTCCCCCACCAGCACCAATTGCTGAAATAAAAATAGTACTGTTATCACCTACTACAGTAAGGCTCAAACTGGCTCTGTTTCCATTTCTCATAAAATATTTATCATAAACTCGAACCGCAATTTTGGTATCTCCCATCGTGTAGTTGCTTTCATCAACTAATTTCATACTTATTCCACTATTACCAATATCGTTTTGCAAGTGATTAACCACTCCCTCAAATTGACCAATGATTGTCTTTTCATACTTTGCCATCATTACTCATCCTCCCCCATATTAATCATTTAGCTATATTGGTTTTTATTATTATTACTCTTTTATATTCCCTTCTTTTCATTTAAAAAAAGGCAAAAAAACTATCGCCACAGTTCCCTTTTTAACACTTTGACTCTTGCACCCTCTAGTTGAATCATCAACGTAAATATATAGTTTGAATATTTATGTAAAATTTCCCTCCTTAATATTGGAACGAGTATTCATACATGTATAATTAGGTTATGCCTATCTAAGGAGGAATTATTTTGAACTCAATTGATTTAATTATTTTAAACTTTAATGAAGTTAGAAGGAGAAGCATAAAGGTTTGGACATCTATTCCTAAAGAAAAACTCCAATGGAAGCCAGATGATGAAGCAATGAATTGCATAGAAATGATTAGACACGTATTGGAAAGCGAACATTATTACCACCTTGCAATTAAAAATAGAGGGAGTTTATCTGTTTTCGACTCCCCTTTCGAAGATAGAACATTCACTTCTGTAAAAGCAAAATTGGATTTTGCAGAACCATTTCGAAATGATTTCATAGATACAATCAAGTCCTTTACTGAAGAAGACTTGGTAAATATAAAGATTGACCGCTCCGATTCAGGGTACATAAGAGATTTAGGTGACATGCTATTACGTGTTGCCTATCATGAATCAGTTCATACTGGTCAGTTATTGGATTATTTAAGAACAGCGGGTGTTCCCAGAATTCGTATCTGGGATTAGCCTTTACATTGGTGCAATCACTATAGTGATGCAACTTTTTTATTAGAACGTTTTTTAGGATATGAATGTTAGACCATATCCAAATTCTGTTCTAATAGATAAATATAGGTTTTAACGTAAACAACGATAGGACTTTTCCTTGGAGAGGTGGGTATGATAGGCACGTTTGCCTGATGAAGCAACTGCTTCAGCCTTTCTAGACAAATCGTACCCACAGAGGCTCCAAGTCAAGTCCTTAAACGCTTATCTATGAATACATAAACATAAAGATAAAGGGTGCATCACATCAACGTTTTTTTGCTGATCTGTCTATATAGGGCTGGTTAGTTTAATAAGAAAGGCCGCCCAGAATGGCAGCTGAGCTATAAAGTTAGTATCCGAAGTATTTTAATGGTTTTGGCAAGTTATTTATCTTAGTATTAGCAGGATTTCCGGCATTTCCTTCAATCTCGTTAAAATGGTCTATTACATCATTAAAAGATTTATTTTCATCTTTCATACAACTACACCTCTTTACTAAATTATACCATTTAAGTCCTCAGCATTTACATTTTCTGTGTTTCTTTGTTGAACTATGCCTGTTAGTCCAATAAGAATTATACAGACGTGAGGGTAACAACTTTTCAAAACAATGTTCTCATTATTAAGAACGCATTGGACCATTATTTAGATTTTGGTCAATGACTCTAGCAAAACATGGACACACTAGACTTACAACTCTTGGATATTTTAAGGTAGCCAAAACAGTAATAGTCCAGTACAGGCATTTTTAAATTCTATTCTGTTTTCTTTTCTATTCATTTTGGTTATAATTGAACTATAGAATTGCATATACTAAAAAAGACCGCCGGTGCTTGTACACCACACGGTCTAATGCAATAGCAGGTTCCCATCAAGGGGATCGGCACTGAGGTAAAGTAATCCACCCGAGTCTGCCTAACTCATCAAGGGTGGATTATTTTTTATGGTAAAATGACAGAATGAACACGATTAGGTTTGCAAATCCAATCATAATCATTAATGCTTCAAATACTGTCATTCAGCATCACCCCCTTTCTGCTGGGAGTGTGCCGACCACCCTTGAGAATCCTATTCTATTGCTCTTCTATTCTATCATTAAATCAAAACAAAAGGAGAACAAACATTCCATTAATATTTGTCATTATTATTAGGAACATTACTGGCAATGTCTTCGATTAATGGCTGTAACCAATTATCAAGATTGGTAAATTGAAATCCACTTTTTACGGCTTTTTCATTCGACATATACCAAGACGTATGAATGCCATACGGTGAAGCAATCTCATCATTCCCGACTAACGAGATTCTTGCTGATTTTCCAGTGGGTGCTTCGATTAATTTGATTAAATCTGCTAAACTAATTCTCCCATTTGCTGTTGCATTATAGGGGCCTTCCACCACTGCTGTTCCAGCCCATTTTAAAAATAGCGCTGCCTCCGTTGCCTGAATAAACGACATTTCCGCCTTCATATTGGCAAAGCCAATTGGCTCCCCGCCCGCGATGCGTTCTACATGGAAATGGAGGCGGCGGGTATAATCATCCACAAAGATGGGATCAGACCCCCGGTGCGCTAAAGCGTTAGCACGGCGGGGGTCTGACCCTGGTTTTATGGTTTTAACCCAAGTATCTATGGTATAGTGACTTTGCTTCTGTTATATCCTTCGTTCCATGTATAAGCACTCTTCCGTCATTAAATATCACTAATCGGTAAGGATTCACCGTATAGGATAAAAGGTATGGATTTCGCTGAATCGTCCCCCCTTGTTTTTCCAATACGATTTCTAGTGCAGCCAAATCGCGTAGAGTTGGACTGGGTGGACGGATCTGAACCGTATCCCTTCCACAAAGTACCGCTGTTTTCGTTTGATTCTCAAAAGATACATAAGGATACGATCGGTTTATCCCGCAAGAAGGACAATTTTCACTTTTCAATTTATCGACTTGAATCGCACTAAACTGGTTTTTCCATACATCAAAGGAAACAAGTTTGTTTCGTAAGGAATCGAAATCACCGACTAGAATTTTCAACGCTTCACTTACTTGATAAGCAACCACCATTTGAACAGCCGGGCTTATTATACCCGCGGTATCACAGGTTAACCCGCCAATGGGAACTGTTTTAAGTAAACATGACAGGCAAGGTGTTTTTTCAGGAATAATCGTGTAAGAAATGCCGTAGCTTCCAACACATGCACCGTAAATCCAGGGGACCCCCACTTGTTGAGATACATCATTTATCATCATTCTTGTTTCAAAATTATCCGTTGCATCAATGATAAGATCTACCTGTTTAGCCCATTCTCCAAGCTCTGAGGCCGTAGCATCTGCAACAATTGCTTCAATTTTCACAGATGAATTAACCGCTGATAAGCGCTTTTTGGCAGCTATGACTTTTGGGGTTCGGTTTTTGGCATCTTCTTCTGTATATAATTGTTGCCGCTGCAAATTGCTCCATTCCACATAATCACGATCAACGATGGAAAGTTTGCCAATTCCAGCGCGGACCAATGCTTCGGCACTGCCTGTTCCGAGTGCTCCCACTCCGATGATGAGTACATGTTTGGTTGAAATCTTTTGTTGCCCAGCTTTTCCAATGGGTGAAAATAGTTCTTGCCGTGAGTACCGTTGAATCATCCAATACTCATTCCTTCTTTGGGACTGCTTGCAGTTGCATATTTCTTTTTCTCGATTCTTCCAGCTTCAAAGCCTATTCGTCCAGCTTTAATTGCAAGCTTCATGGCTTTTGCCATTTTTACCGGATCCTTTGCTGCTGACACTGCGGTATTTACTAACACACCATCTGCCCCTAATTCCATCGCCAAGGCAGCATCGGCTGGCGAGCCAATACCAGCGTCAACAATCACAGGAACGACGGCCTGTTCGATGATAAACCTAAGGTTTATTGGATTGATAATCCCCTGACCGGATCCAATTGGCGATGCACCTGGCATAACCGCATGACAGCCAACTTCTTGCAGCTTCCTAGCTAACACTACATCATCTGAAGTATAGGGGAGAACAATAAATCCTTCCTTCACCAATTCTTCCGTTGCCTTTAGCGTTTCTACGGGATCAGGAAGTAATGTTTGATCACAGCCAATTACCTCCACTTTAATCATATCGCATAGCCCTGAAGCTTTCGCTAATTTTGCGATTCGCACTGCCTCAGCTGCCGTTTTGGCACCAGCTGTATTAGGCAAAAGCGTATATTTATAGGTATCCAACTGCTCCAAAAAATTGGGCTGGCTTGGTTCAAAAATATTCATTCTTCTCACTGCAAACGTAAGGATTTCAGCATCAGATACTTCCACAGCATCCTTTTGGATTTCAAAGCTTGGATACTTTCCAGTTCCTAGTAATAAACGAGATTGAAAGGATAATGGACCTATTTTTAACATATCAACCGCCTCCTACAAAATGGACTATTTCAATTCGATCTTTATCTGATATTCTCGTACTCTGGTGTTCATGTTTCACTACTATTTCCCCGTTTACTTCCACGACGAAGATTTTATCCTGAATGTCATAATGCTTGAGAACATCTGCAATACAAACGACATGATTTGGTAGTTGGATTAACTCCCCATTTACGACGACTTCCATACCTTCCCTCCTACAAAACTGTTTCTTTATGCCTTTCCAAATGAAAAGCAGAAAGTAGCGTTTGATCCAGTAATTTCCCTGTTAAGAGTTCCGCCACTAGTTTTCCTGTGATTGGAGCTAATAAAATCCCATTTCGAAAATGCCCTGCGGCAACGTACAATCCCTTCCAACCTGGATGTTCGCCAATGTAGGGCATCCCATCCCCTGTCTGCGGGCGGATTCCAGACCATACTCGCTCCCACGAGGCTTCATTCAGCCCAGGTACAAGTTGTGTGGCTCTTTCTATTAAGCTTGCAATCCCTACAGGTGTAACCGTTTGATCAAATGTATGCTCAATCATGGTGGCACCGATATAGATTTCTCCATTTCGTTTTGGTACCAGATAACACCGCTTGTCGGAAAAAATAGTTGTGTTGATCAACGGCTTTTCCGGTTTGACAGAAAAGCACTCTCCTTTAACTGGATACATATTTATTTCGAGCCCGGATTCACGCATTAATTTCGCTGTCCATGCTCCGGTGGCAACGACCACCTTTTCTCCGTGTATAACACCATGGGACGTGTTAACTCCTTTAACCTGACCGTTTTCATAATGAATGGAAACGACTTCCGTATACTCACGAATCTCAGCGCCAAAATAGGCTGCTGCTTGAGCGTATGCTTTTGATAAATTTGCTGGTTGGACATGGCCATCGTTAGGAAGAAACATGGCTCCAGAAACGCTTGGAGATATGGATGGTTCCATTTCAAGCAATTCCTTTTTATCAAGCCATGTTATGGCAGGATCCCACTTCTTTTGGTAGGTGACCTGTTGCTGAACTATGGATGCTATTTCTTCGGTTTCCGCAATTTTTAGCATTCCTTTATGGACAAACTCGATATCAATTCCAGTATATTCAACTAATTCGCTCGAGAGAGTTGGAAACATGGCTTGACTTTTTAGAGCCATTTGGAATAGCGGACCATCCTGTTCCATCTCCGCTTGTACAGCCAGCATCCCAGCGGCAGCATTTGTTGCTTGGCAAGCCAACCGATCCTTCTCAAGTATGACCACTGTTCTTCCCATCTTTGATAGCTGATAGGCAATGGAGGATCCGATTATTCCACCGCCAATAATAATGACATCAAATGAATTTTTCACTTTTTCCATCTCCCATTTTTAATACTTTTGTGTAAGTCTTAACTGCTGCTAGTGGATCGCGTGCATCTAGAATTCCAGACATAACGGCGATCCCATTTGCCCCTGCCTGAAGGACCTGTGCTGTATTCTCTGGTGTGATGCCTCCAATCGCAATAGTCGGAATGCCAAGTTGTGCCAACATTGACAATTCCCTCACTCCTTTTGGCGCCACATCTGGTTTAGATTGAGAAGGGAAAATGTGACCGTAAATGACGTAGTCTGCCCCATTCGCTTTTGCAGCCACTCCTTCCTCATAAGAATGAATCGAGCTCCCGATCCGAAACTGAGGGAAATTTTCCTTCACAATAGCTGGTTCTAAACTGTGAAAGGCTAATTGAACCCCACCAACCCTTGTAACGAAGGCAACATCCAGGCGATCATTCATGATAACCTTTGAAAGCGGGATATTGGCAGAATGTAAAAGTTGAACCGTTCGAAATAGTTCTCGAGCCGTTTTTTGTTTTTCCCGTAAATGGATGGCCGTTACATAGGGGTGAATATCAATGATAATTTCCCGGAACTGCTCAATCGGCATCTTACCATTGGAAATGATATGAAACTCTTTCTCTTTGAAAATACTCATCACCCCTTTCAGAAGATTCCGCTAAAAGTAAAAACAAAAAACCACTTCCTATGATTAAGAAAGTGGTTGAAATTTGAAATAGAAAAATGCATTCCTCAAATATCCAGTTTCCACTTCCCTACGCTGGTATGATCCAGATCAGGTTCATAGAGTCCTGAAGTAGCACTTCAATCTCAGCCCTTTAAAAAGGCACCTCTAGCGGATAAACTTTATTTATTATTTTTATTGATGACCTTACATGGATAATGTTAGCATTCTTGTTAAAATTGTCAAATACTTTTTCATTAGGACGAATCAGAGGGAAAAATAGTCATTTCTTTACCGACTACTATTTGATTCCCATTTATAAATCTCAACAAAAAAATATTCTGGAAGCACATAAAATGGTCCAATATTTACTTCGAAATGGCGTGAAGGTCAAACAAACAATGAAATATATGAAAATAAACGGAAGAATGTATCCTAAGGGAACGTTTGTTATTCCAATGAACCAGGCAAAACGCGGTGTTGCCAATGCCATGCTCTATAAGGGGGACAATGTTTTTGATACATTTACTCTTTTTGCCAATGAGCTAGCCTTTAGAGCACACACGCACTACAGCAATCGCTTCATTGCAAATTGCATCTTTGATTCGGTACAAATGAAGAACTAAAATCTTTAAGTATCAGTGCAAAACTGATGCTGATAATAAAGGGTTCCGTTTTGAGGTGCTTTTCTTAAAATACGTGCTAAAATGGCATTAGTATTGGCATCATTATTGGTATATAAAAAGTTAAACTCGCCATAGCTATTGGCGAGTTTCTTTATTAGGATGTCTTGTCCTTAATCGAGTATCCAGCAAAAGTAAAATAAGCGAAGATTTTCCGGTTAGATGCAGAATAGAGCTCGTTTTTGGGGGATATAAGTGGAGAATTTCCGCTTATGCAAAGCAAAATCTCCAATTTTTGAATTTTTCAAGTCAATAGGCGGAATCTCTCCGTCTATTTATGCCTATTCTAATTATATTTTCTAATTAAGCGGAATTTTTCCGTCTATTTATCAGCTTAACCTGAACCCCCAACCGATAAATGCGGACCCTCTTGATCCTAGATGCGGGAATCAGCAGCTTTTTATCGACCATCATATAAAAAGACCAATAAAACTAGCACTCAAAACGGCAATGCAAATGACAGAAGCTTTGACCCTCTTTCTTAATGTACAATACTTATTGTCCATAGGCCATGGTGCCTGACACCAACCAAATTAAAAATGCATCATGATTTTGTTCACGCTGCATTTTTTACTCGCCTTGCTATTTTTTTAAAAATTGATGTTCCACTCTCTACGTAATTCGAATTCTACCAACTCTTCTATTTCGATTACGATCATTACTATCTAGTGCTCTTTGGGATTTTTGAAAACCTGGAAATGATATGAGGCCAGCTTTAAACAGGGTATACCCGATAAATGTAGCAAAGATCGAACTTCCAATCAGAAACCAGATGAATCTGCCGCCAACTTTCCGTAACATATTTTCACCTCTTAACCCTCTCATTGATGATAAATATGATGAAATGATCATTTTTATGTCGTCTTATTCAACTATCGAAAATGGGGCATACCATTCCATTTAAACGTTAAACTTACCTTTTGGAGTACCCACAGGTATAAAAGCAGCTAAAATAGCAGAGTAATTCACACTGCTATTTGGTTGACTGCCCTTATCATTCGTAGCTATTTACTTGTTAGTTAAATACATATTTTCCAATTTTGGCAATATTGCCTTTAATTCAATTAGGTCATCTATTACAATTTCAGCCTGAGAAAGTTCATCTTCTTGTGCAAAATCGAAATTACATCCAATTGAAATTAAACCATTATCTTTAGCCGCATTAATATCAGATAAACGGTCTCCAACTACTGCCGCGTTAGTAATATCATATTTTTTTAGAATACTCCTAACTAAGTCTGATTTACTTAACGATTCGATTTGTTGAATACTAAATGTTTCAGTAACCCATTTATCCAAATTATAATAACTCACAATTGCTTTTAGATATGCAGATAAACCATTACTTGCTATATAAATTGAACAATTATGTTCTTTTAAAAAAGTGAAAACTTCTTTTACATTTGGATATAAAGCACCTTTCCCACTTCTTATATTTCTAACTAATTTCTCTAAAAAATATGCATCCGTTTGTTCTCTTTCTTCATTGTTATGATTAGGTAGCAAGGTTTCCCATACCTTTGGTAAAGGTACACCCATAATTTGACGGTATTTATCAATAGGTGTTACTGTATCCCATTTATTTAGTGACCGCAAATGGTTAAAAGTGTCTTCAAGTGATATTTCTAAAATTTTATCTGTTTGAAATAGTGTTCCATCCATATCAAAGATTAATGATTGTGTCATTGTTTTCTCTCCCTAATTAATATTGGCTCTATTTTCTTCCAATGAAGGAAGGCTTTTTTCATACAATAATTTGGGAGGTGATGATATGCCAAGAGTAAGGGCTAGAAGTCATGATGTAATATTTCAAGTACAAGGTGGAAATTTTTCTTTTGAAGTAGTGCAAAAAGGGAATGAATTTTATCAAAGATTAAGAGCCTCTGAAAGAAGATTAGCACAACAAAATATTAATTCTTGGAGAGATCATCCTGCAAAATATGCACTTTGGTACTTTAATCCAACAGCACCATCGTGTCCTCCTACATGGTACGGTCAACCTCATACTGGTCAATTTAAAGAACACTGTTTTTATGAACCAAAACCTGGAACATGTGATAGTGTGTCATTGCCTATATAATAAGAATTCTCAGTTTTTATAGCATACAGTTTATAAGTAAAATGACGACTATTGCATTACTTTTATACCTTCATACAACTATCTTCTTCAATGATTGAATAACTAAAAGAACTTTTTTACCCGAATTAATAAAAAAATTGGTTATACTTACATTGGAGGTAAAGAAGTCTGAAGAAAATATCCCTCATGAACAAAGGAGAACTAAAAAATGAGAAAACTCGTTCTATTTCTGCACGCATCGCTTGACGGTTTTGTAGAAGGTCCGAACGGTGAAATGGACATCGGCTGGGTTTCCTACGATGCTGACTTGGAGAAACACGCGAAAGAAATTCTGAGTACTGCCGACACTGTCATATGGGGACGTGGGACTTATCAGATGATGCACAGTTACTGGACATCTGTGCCTTCGAACCCCTCAGCTTCGCAGCATGAACGGAATCATGCCGAGTGGATCGGAAAGACTGCCAAAATCGTTTTTTCAACCACTCTGGAGAAAGTCGAATGGAACAATTCCAGACTGGTGAAAGAAAATGTCGAGGAAGAGATCAAGAACCTCAAACAGCAGCCAGGCAAGGATATGGTCATCCTCGGCAGTCCAAGGTTAGCACACTACCTTATGCAGCTTGATTTAATAGATGAGTATAAAATTACGGTTTCTCCCGTCCTGGTTGGCAGCGGGTTGCCGTTATTCCAAGGTCACAAGGAGAAGATCAATCTTAAACTTATCGAAAACAAGACATTTGATTCTGGAGCCATAGCCCTCGTTTACCAGACGGTGAGATGACCTTGTCTTCTAAAGCAAATTACGTCAGATACGATAGCATTCCATAGATGGTTAAATATACCAATTTCAATATCAGTGACCATGATTTTGCTGTAAATATGGATGCTATTCTGTTGTTTAAGGCGGATTTTGAAAACGTTTAGCTAGTCATTAATGAGTAATATAAGTATAAGCATATTCAAACTATTTGAGGGGATGATTCCATAATGAATTCATTCTCCTTTTTCATGTGATGGGAGTCTTTTGGTTTAGAGGAAAAGACATTTAAGAAACTTATTTTCATGGTAGTTGAATAAGAAAGAGACGCTTATTAAACAATATCACCCGTTAACGGAACTAAAACGGCAGGCTTTGAAAAAGCGAAATAGTTATAACTAATGCCGATAAAGTTCCTGCGAACAGTAAGGTTATCATTTTTCGCCAATTTATCTCTTTTGAAGGTTTTACAGCCTCTTTGGAAACCGTAATCCATATCACAGCGGAGACTAAGGCAACTATGGCAATAACACCATTAGACATATTTAACACCCTCTTGATTATTATTTTGTCTAAACTTTACATTTTTTTCTTTTAAATGCCCCGTTTGTTAAACACACTTTAAACTACACTGTTATACTAACCTGACCCGTTAGCACCACAAGAAAATGCCACCAGTCAGCTATTAGTTAATTTAATAAATTAACTATAATCATTAACAGAATGGATAATGAAATGAAACCAACCATAAAGTATCCAAAGTATTTTAATGGTTTTGGTAACCTGTTTATCTTAGCATTAGAAGGGTTACCAGCATTTCCTTCAATCTCGTTAAAATGGTCTATTGCATCATTAAATGGTTTATTCTCATCCTTCATACAACCACCCCTTTACTAAATAATAACATTATTCAGTCCTCTGTATTGGGACTTTTTGTATGTCTTCCTGAAATAACCTGCATAGTTAGTGGAACAAGAAAAAGACCGCCGCGGCGATCCTTAACTTTAACTATTGCTACCCGTTACCCATCCATGCAGCAGAGCTGCACCACAGAGAATGAAAATGGTTAGGTGGTGTCAATACTGATATAGACCTTAATCCAGTCAACCCCAATCCATAGATTTATTAATTACCGCTCTCCTCTTTTTTTAACGATTGAGCAGGGTCTTCCTAAGTATTGTCATTTTCAATTCGTGAAGAAACTTATTTTCATGGTGGTTCAACAAGGAGTTCCATTTTGCACCTACAAATCTTGAGATAATCGAACCATATCCCGGCATTGTATCCCGTTTTCGAAAATCTCTTCTGGATAGTGCCTAATGAAAAAGTCTATATCAACACCAGTAATTCTAAAACCACATTTTTGATAAAGGGCTAATTGTCCAATGCTTGAATTTCCTGTTCCGACTTCTATGGTTCTATATCCTTTTGACTTAGCCACTTGAATTGCATTTATTACAAGTTGTTTCCCCAAGCCTTTACCGTGCTGGGTTTCTATTACAGCAATATTCACCAGCTCTACGGTTTCTGGTCTTGTCGGCAGTAGGACATAAACCCCAATTATTTGAGCATCCGTTTCGGCTACAAAGCATTCCCCTCTTTGCATATATTCTTTAATGATTACTTTAGAAGGGTCAGCTAATAACAACAAATCCATTGGAGGTTCTTCATCTATGTTTAGTTTACGAATAACCATATTACCCTCCCCTGCATTACAGTATTTTCTTTCATTTTACCATTTCCTTATTGAACTACCTTGCCATTATATACAGTATGATTTTTGACCGTATTCAACGTAAATATCGGAAGTAGAACAGCCTCATTTCTAACTTTGTTTATTTATTATCTTCAGAAAATAATTATAGTTTTTAACGTAAACAGCGATAGGACTTACTTGGAGAGATGGGTATGATAAGCTCGTTTGCCTGATGAAACCTTAGCTGTATGTGTGTTACTATTTATACATTTATCTCAACCTTTACTTATTGTGCTAACGGGGCAGGTTAGTTGAACAAGGATATTCCTAAAGGTACCATTAATTGTTAATATAAATACAGAAAAAGTAATTTGAATTTTTTGGAGGTAATAGTTTTGTCCATGGCAACGATTGAGGATTTTCAAAAACTAGATATTCGTATTGGTACTGTAATAAGTGCTGAACCCTTTCCAGAGGCTCGTAAGCCAGCAATTAAACTGGGTATTGACTTCGGTGAAGAATTTGGTATCAAGCAATCTAGTGCACAAATAGTAAAAAGGTATACTCCAGAGATGTTAATAGGTCGTCAAGTGGTCGCAGTTGTAAATTTCCCACCTCGACGAATAGCTGGATTCAAATCTGAGGTATTAGTTATTGGGGGTGTTCCAGAAGAGGGTGATGTAGTTCTCTTAAAGCCAGATGAGCCTGTTAAAAATGGCACACCGATTGCCTAGGTATGGATCGTCACAATGACGGTCTTTTTTATTTCAACGGTTTTTAATTACGAGGAATCACTCTTTCTTTATTCAACTAAAGTGGCAGGTTATTTGAAGAAGGAATTCAACAAAATCAGGAAGAAATATATGGTATTCCACATATAAATAAGAACGATATTCATAAAGGAAGTCTTATAATTAAAATACTCTAAAAACAGATATCTGTTATAACTTCATCAAACCCTTTAATAATGAGCAATGAAAAGGCAGGAACAGAATGAAATTTTGTCAATACTCAAATTTTGAAGGAGAATCCATTATGAAAGCGATGGTTTACAATAAATACGGAACGACAAACGTTCTTAATCTAAAAGAAATAGAAATACCTACTCTAAAACAAAATGAAGTATTGGTAAAGATTCATGCTGTTTCTGTGAATTCTTGGGACTGGGACCTTCTTAGAGGCAAACCATTCCTGTCTCGTCTTGGGGGCCTGCTAAAACCAAAATACAAAATCCTCGGTGCTGATATAGCAGGAAGGGTTGAAGCAATTGGTAGAGAAGTAAATCATATCTCTATAGGGGATGAAGTATTCGGAGACATATCCTGGTGTGGTTGGGGTGGGTTTGCGGAATATGTAAGTATTCATGCAGAGGCATTGACGTTAAAGCCAGCCAGTATGACATTTGAGGAGGCAGCTGCGATACCGCAAGCGGGAGTTCTAGCTCTCCAGGGGCTTCGTGATATAGGACAGATTCATGAAGCTAAAAAGGTCTTAATTAATGGTGCTGGTGGAGGTGTTGGGACCTTTGCATTGCAAATCGCCAAATTATATGGGGCTGAAGTAACTTGTGTGGACAGTGGGAAAAAATTAGATACACTAATCGACATTGGTGCAGACCATATTATTGATTACACTGATGAAGATTTCACACAAAGAGGAAAGTTTTATGATTTGATTCTCGATGTAGTAGGAACTCGGTCTATCTTCGACTACAAGCGTGTACTAAATCCCAAAGGAACATATGTTATGATCGGAGGCTCCATGTCTCTAATCTTGCAACTTTTGTTGCTGGGACCCATGATTTATAAAACTGAAAGCAAGAAGATGGCTATCCTTGTTCATAAACCAAATAAAAATGACCAAAATTTTTTAAAAGAACTTTTCGTTGCTGGTAAGCTTGTACCTGTTATAGATAAACGATACTCGTTAAGTCAGGTTGAAGAGGCTATTCGTTATCTTGGGGAAGGACATGCCAAGGGAAAGGTGGTCGTCTGCCTGGAAAATAATCAGACTTAAACAAATAGGTGGGTAGTAAAAAAGTGACGATCGCTGCGGCGAACCTTTTTAATCACTCAAATCACCTCAAAAGTATTTTCCCCAATAATTAAGGTGGTATTAAAATGTCGATTAGGTAGCAGAAATTTTGAGTTTGTGAATAATTGTTCTTAAACAAACGGGTGCTTTACCACAATTACGAGTAAAATTAAAAAGCCTAAATTATGCACGTTTTTATACAATCCCTGCACATAATAGGCTTTGTTACATTCATAGAACATACTGGCGTAAACAGTATTTTTTATTTTTTATTGCCAAATACAAATCGTAACCCACAGAAGCTCTAAATCAAGTCCTTAAACACTTATTCTATGTATACAAATAACCAATGATAGAGGACCGTCCCATAGCAATGTTTTGCCGTTAACACTGTATATAATTTCCATTTAGTTCAAGAAGAAAAGTAAATTGAAAGTAATTTAATGAATTAATTTCTCCTGATTGTTTCATTTTTTATATTTATGAGTCTTTCAACAACCCATTTTATAAATCCAGCTTTTATAATATAAATAGGTAAAGAATATACGTATTTCCAATGTTCTAACTTGTAAATATTTAACCAGACTGTAATTGGTTCAAATATAAAAGTAAAAATTGTTGCCATTACTAAATTGGCAATTAAAAAAGACTTCCATTTTTCAAAAAACTGAAAAACAAACATATGAGCAACGATGATTATTCCATTGTCAATCGGTGTTAATCTTGGTATGAGCTGAAATAATTGATATGGATAGGACCACAAATGCAGATTTATACCAATATCGTCTAAAAGTTCAACTAAGAGCATTAATAGACTGCCAAAAAGAACAATTTCCGTTATTCTTTTTTTATCTACATATCTCAACCAAAAAATCCACGGAAAAATTAAAACGAACAAAAGCACCCACCATTGAAAAGAGAATAAATCATGATGAATCCAATATTCATGCTTCATTTGCCCTAGTTTATATTCTATGTTTCGTATTTCATCATAACTTGGATGGGTCGTTTTCAAAGATTTCACTCTCTCTTAATTAATTACGTTGTAAACTTACCCTTTTGTAATAGTATCCATTTCATCAAACTACAACCCTGCTTCAATGAAGTAAATTCCTTAGCATTTCCGCTTGCATACGGCTTGTATCTATTACCTCTTCTACTATTTTTCTACTTTCCGGATCAAGATCTCCCCTTACGAGTTCTTCTGAATATTCAACACCGTATTGTTCCACTCCTTTTAAGGCGTCTTTCATAATGTCTCTTGTATCATTCGTAAGCATTACCTTGTGCATCAAACTGTGCATCTTGCCTGATACCCCTTCGCTATCTGCAGGGACACCATTTAAATTTTGGATCCGTTCGGCAAGTTTTTGAGCATTCTGTTTGGCCTGTTGCTGCATAGATTGGAACTTCTGCTTTACTTGTTCATCGTCCAGTCTTTGAATATGATGTTCAAAAGCATGAATCCCCATATAAGTACCTCTTAATAATGTATTTAATTCCTCAACTACAATCTCTTCGTTTTTCATTTGCTCACACCCGTTTTTCTTTTATTATGAGAATTTTAGGATTTTTTATCCTTTATGTTTTTATAATCTGGTGGTCGTGGAACGTCTCCTATCGTTTTTACAAAGGTAGAAACATAAACATATCGGTTTATCTTTGTTTAGTGGAAATGTAGAATAAAGGAAGAACGTTAAATGCAATAAATGGAAGGAAGTGCTCGCCTTGGATCAAAGGTACGCAGGACATACATTGTTTCAAACTGCACCATTTGGAAATGAAATGTTAGCAAGTCGGTTAGTGATGGCCCCCATGACAAGAATCTTTTCGCCCGGGGGAATCCCAGGGGAAAATGTTGCCCACTATTACCGCAAACGTGCAGAAAATGAAATTGGGCTCATCATAACGGAAGGGACAGCGATCAACCATCCGGCTGCTGTCATGCACGCCGATATTCCCCGTTTTTATGGGGAGGATGCCTTACATGGCTGGGCAAATGTAGTGAATGAAGTCCATCAAGCAGGGGGCAAAATCATTCCGCAATTATGGCATGTAGGTGCCGCTCGAAAAGCAGGCAGTGAACCCAATATTGATGCACCCCCTGTGAGTCCTTCTGGATTTTCGTTAAGAGGCCAGAGAAATGAGAAAATAAAGGCGTTAACGAGTGAAGAAGTTGCTGAAATGATTGATGCATACGCTGAAGCAGCAGCAAATGCGAAGCGCATCGGCTTTGACGGAATTGAATTGCATGGCGCGCATGGATACTTAATTGATCAATTCTTTTGGGAAGTAACGAATAAGCGAAATGATGAGTATGGTGGGGATCTAGGCGAACGAACAAAATTTGCTGCAGATATTGTACGTGCTTGCCGAAAAGAAGTTGGGCCCCATTTTCCTATTGTCTTTCGTTATTCACAATGGAAAGGAACCGATTATCAAGCTAAATTAGCGAAGAACTCTAAAGAGCTTGAACAATTGCTCACTCCTTTAGTTGAAGCTGGTGTAGATATTTTCCACTGCTCTACCAGACGAATATGGGAACCTGAATTTAAAGATGAAGATCCATCATTAACCTTAGCCGGCTGGACGAAACGAATTACTAAAAAGCCAACGATTGCGGTCGGTTCTATCGGAATAAACCGCGCCTTTCTGAGCAATCAGGATCATGATCATGTCACAATTGAAGACAATCTCAAAATTGTCGATGAAAAAATCAAAGCAGGCGAATTTGACTACGTAGCAGTCGGTCGCGCACTGCTAGCTGATCCTGAATGGGCAGTAAAACTCAAAAATGGGAAACTTGATCAAGTTTTGCATTATACGAAGGAATCCGAGAAACAGCTACTTTAATTACATTCAAGAACTGTG
This sequence comes from Neobacillus sp. OS1-2, assembly GCF_030915505.1. Classification (GTDB taxonomy): domain Bacteria; phylum Bacillota; class Bacilli; order Bacillales; family Cytobacillaceae; genus Neobacillus. The sequence continues at coordinate 4,150,220 of NZ_CP133265.1, read as the reverse complement.
AAAAATAAAACAGTGCCAGGCACCATCCAAATTTCTGGACATTGCCTGGCACCTTAAGTGTTACTCATTCAAAAATAGCATCGCAGTCTGCGCATAAATCCTTGATGCTTCGACTAATTCTGCTAGATCAATATATTCATTGATTTGATGTGGAATATGACGGTCACCTGCTCCTGTTGTGACAATCGGAATCCCGGCAAGGTGAAGGAATGTGCCGTCGGTTGCACCAGGTACGCCATTATAGATGGGTTCCTTTCCGGCAACTGAACGGAAGGATTCCACACTCGCTCTGACAATCGCATCATCCAAACTCGTTTCTGTCCATGGCCGGCTTTCAATCACTTCCAAGGAAGCCTTAAAATCTGGATCCTTGGAACCCAATCGCTCTAAAATATCCTCCATATCAACCCGTAACTGGTCGTGGTTCTGCCCAGGAACGGTACGAATATCAAGGGCACTATAACATTGGTCCGGAATGACATTAATCTGTGGCTCCCCTTTTTCAGGTCCTAAAATGATCGTTGGCGTAATGCTTGGTAACCCTAAATATGGGTGTTGCCCGACTCGCTGTTTTTCTTTCTCCTCAAGTGCCATTAGTTCACAAATAATCTGCGCCATTCTCGTATTTGGATTGATTCCAGAAAGCGGCATGGCTCCATGAGCCATTTTCCCGTAAGTGCGGATGATGGTTCTCATCGCCCCTTTTTGCGTGATACAAATCTGATTTTCCTCCGGTTCGCAGATGATGGCACCGTCTACACCTTGTGCCCAGCCACGCTTAATGAAATGTTTTATGCCGATCATCATGCCTTCCTCATCGCAGGGAACACACAAAATAATTTTTCCATTCCATTTCACGTTACTTCGTTTAATTGCATGGACCGCAGCAATCGCAGCAGATAGATTTCCTTTTGTATCGTTTGTTCCTCTGCCAAACATTCTCCCGCCCTCAATGGCAGCTCCGAATGGATCATAGCTCCAAGCATCCCAGTCACCCTCTGTCACAACATCGGTATGCCCCTCAAAGAGAATCGTTTTTCCGGGTCTGCCTGAATCAAGAATACCTATGACATTCGGCCGCCCCTTGACGACCTCTTCGATATATACCTCAAGTCCTAATTCCTTTAGATACTCATATACATACTGCGCCGCTCTGCTTTCATTTGCCATAGGGTCGTGCGGGCGGTAGACACTTGGAATCCGAACAAGAGCTTGCGTCAAATTTACAACTTCCTGATCATCCACATCATTAAATACAGCCAACTAGAACCCTCCGTTTTATTGATTTTTTGGTAAATCTTTATATGCGGTAATTCCCCCAATACTATCTGCAGATTTAACCGCATTAACAATCGCCCTTTCCATGACCATCGCTGCCAACCCGCCAATAACATCTACGGGAATTCTTTCCCCTCCAGTGGCAACAGCGAAAATTGTATCACCATCAAACATGGTGTGCGCTGGAAAAATCGTTCTCGCATATCCGTCTTGGGCCATTTGCGCCACCTTCGTTGCCTCCGCCTTCGTTAACTCGGCATTCACCGCTACTACTCCAATGGTGGTATTTGAACCGGCAGGAATGGTGGATTGATAGTTTTGTTCGAGAAGTTTGATACTATCAAGAATCATTCCATTCTGATACGGCCCAGCTAAAATTTTACCTGTGGATGGTTCGCGGACATCCCCAGCTGGATTAACGGCAACAATGGCACCAATCACAACACCATTTTCTAAACGGAGTGATGCACTTCCGAGACCGCCCTTCATACAAAAGCCGAGACCGGCTAATTTACCAGCAGTTGCTCCACAGCCTGCCCCATAATTGCCAGTAATAAATTTCTCTGCCGTCGCCGCTTTTGCGGCATCATATCCCATCTGTTTGTCAGGCCGGACCTTTGGGTCACCAAAAGGGAGATCGAATAGAACGGCCGCCGGGACAATGGGTACCTTGGCCACACCCACATCCAGGCCAATATCTTCTTCCTCTAAAAATTGCATCACACCGGAGGCGGCATCCAACCCAAACGCACTGCCGCCACTTAAACAAATACCATGGACTTTTTCAACGAGATTTATAGGATTCAAAAGATCGGTTTCCCGGGTTCCGGGAGCGGATCCTCTGACGTCCACCCCCGCAACTGCACCACTTTCAAAAAGGATGGCTGTACACCCAGTAAGGGCCTGGTGATCTTCTTTATTTCCAACTTTTACACCTGGAACATCCGTGATTTGATCATTCATTTTTTAAAGATCCCTGGAAATCTTTGATTTTTGACCTTTGCCAATCTGTTTCCACGCTAATACAACTGCTAACGTAACAATGGTACCAACAATGGCTTCAGGGATTCCGTTTGTTATGCCAACTGTCCAAGCAACTCCTGGGGTTAAATAATGACGGATGACAGCCATTGTTAACACAAGGACCGTGTTTGCCAATGTCCCGATAAAGGCGGCGGCCCCCACTGCAAGATATTCACTTTTACGACGGATTCCAACATAGATCAGCCATGCCACTACGCCAATGAAAAGCCGGGGTAAAATCGCAACCAATGGATCCTTAAAGAGTGGAACGGTTGCGTTTAGGAAGGAAGAAATCCCAAAAATGGCCCCAACTATTAAGCCGACGACCGGTCCCTGCATTATGCCACCAATAATTGCGGGAATGTGCATGATCGTGGCATTCCCTGCCGCCGTTGGAACTGGAATATACCCCAACCTGGTTACCCCTAATAGAATGGCTACCGCACCCAGCACACCTGCAATGACAATATCGCGAACTGTTAATCCCTTTTTCATAGTATTTCTCCCCTTTTGTTTTTGGTATTTTTCACATTAAAAAGGAAACGGATAAAAAAGCAGTAGGAAAGCAAATAAAAGTCCAACCAATAAAACAAGATAATCCTTTGCTAACGCTTGATACACGGAATAGGAGCTCCTGTCGCCGCCAGGTGTATAGCAGCGGGACTCCATGGCGAGAATTAAATCCTCGGCCCTAGACAAGGCGATATTAAATAACGGAATAATGATGGGAAACATTTCTTTTGTCCTTTGAATGATTCTCCACCAGCCGCCGGTACCAAAGTCGGCCCCCCTTGATGCTTGTGCCTTCATCATTTTTTCCATCTCAATGGCAAAGGTTGGAACGAATCGAATGGCAATTGTTGTAATCAGCGAGATTTCGTGGACTGGAAAATGAATCTTCTTTAACGGACTGAGTAAGCTTTGAATGGAATGTGTTAATTCTGTGGTGGAAGTCGATAAGGTGAGAACACTGCTTAAGAAGATAATTTCAATAAACCGAACGGCTGAAACAATCACCAATCGAATACTTTCACTCGTGATGAGGATAAACCCATAATCAACAAATACTTTGCCATCGGAAAAGAGCTGTCCTTGAAAAAGCAGCTGTAAAATGGCTAAGATAACAATAAACGGGATGGCCGGTTTCACACCTGATAACCCATAGCTAATGGGAATTTTGGATCCCCAGAATAAATAGAGAGATAAGACTAAACCGATGGCATTCCCGATATAACTCGTATTCAGCGCAATCGCCATCACGAGTATGACAAAAGCAAGCAGCTTTATTCTCGGGTCTAACCGATGAATAAAGGAGCCGGTTGGTACGTACTGCCCAATGGTAATATTACGGGATATATCAAATTCGCTTGACATATTTCGCCCCTCCCTTCCTGCCTGTAAGAACATTCAACACTTCATCAGCTGCTTCAGAGATGGAAAAGGCGTCCGTTTTTACTTTGTATCCAAGGTCGCTTAATCGGTACAGAACTTTCACCGTTTCAGGGGTGCCAATTTGATAACGCTGCAGTTTTTCTTTATCCGTAAAAATTTCTTTCGGGGTTCCTGTTAATACGTCAGTCCCATCTGCCATTACATATACACGATCAGCTAGCATGGCCACCTCCTCCATATTGTGCGACACAAAAACGACCGTTAACTTTTCTTCCTTGTTTAACCGTTTGATTTTATCAAGTAATTCCTTCCTTGACCTTGGATCCAAACCCGCTGTCGGTTCATCAAGTACTAAAATCTTGGGTTTTAATGCAAGGATCCCCGCTAAAGCTACTTTTCGTTTCTGGCCGCCGCTTAAGGCAAAAGTCTGTCTGTCCTTCATTTCCTCAAAATCCAAACCCACAACCGACATCGCCCATTTAACGCGCTCCCTCACCTCCTTTAGTGGAAGGCCTAATTTGAAAGGCCCGTAGGCAATATCATCACCAATAATTTTTTCGAAAATTTGATCCTCCGGGTTTTGAAAGACAAGGCCCACCTTCTGCCTCAGCGTCTTTAAATCTACCTTTTTCTTTGATAGGTCTTCCCCATCAATGACTACCTTTCCGGATTCCGGACGCATTAGCCCATTGAAGTGCTGGATTAAGGTAGACTTTCCTGACCCCGTATGGCCAATAATGGCAATGCATTCCCCTTCTTCTACATACAGATTGGTTCCGTGTAAGGCGACATGCTCCATCGGGGTTCCTTTCATATACGTATGTGATAGGTTTTCTATTTCGATAATGGATCGCTTCGACATTATCCCACCTCCTCTTTGGAGAGGTTATCCTCCTTGGAGAATTTCTCCACTTCTTCTATAAACTCCTGTTCTTGAATTAAGTCTTTTGAAAAATCAGATAATTGGCCATGAATCACTTCGGCCATTTGGCTCACAGAGGGAACTTCTAATTGAAGTTTTTCTAATTCCTCCTTATGTTTAAAAATTTCACGTGGCGTGTCGTCCATCACCATTTGTCCGCCCTCAATGACGATAATCCGGTCAGCTTCCGCTGCTTCTGACATATGGTGGGTAACGGTAATAATCGTCATTCCACTATTGTTCATTTTTCTCATCACCTGAAGAACTTCTTTTCGACCAAAACTGTCTAACATACTTGTTGCCTCATCAAAAACAATGCAATCCGGCTGCATGGCTAATACTCCAGCAATCGCAACTCTCTGCTTTTGCCCCCCAGATAAATGATGGGGTGGTCGATGACGAAACGGAGACATTTTGACAACGTTTAGCGCGTCATCGACTCTTTTTTCATTTCTTCTCTTGGGACGCCAATATTCTCCAGTCCAAATGCAACATCTTCCTCTACGATCGTCGCAACAATTTGGTTATCAGGATGTTGAAAGACGGTGCCAACAGAGCGACGAATATCCCGTTTCTTTTTTATATCCTTCGTGTTGTGGCCATGAACCCAGACGTCTCCGTCGTCAGGGGTTAAAATCCCGTTAAGGTGTTTAGATAAAGTAGATTTACCTGAGCCATTGTGACCAATGATGGCCACATATTCTCCGGGAAAGATGGATAAAGAGATATTCTTCAGCACGGATACTTTCGTTTTTTCGTTAATTTTGTAGGAAAACGATATATTTTCTAAGCGAATAATGGGTTCCATTTTAAACTCCTCTCTATCGTTTTAATTTAGATCCCACGTCCTCCATCAATATTTAGGACCTCACCGGTCACCATCTTAGCCAGATCAGAGGCTAAATAAAGTGCCCCTTGGGCAATATCCTCTGGTTGAATTAATTTTCCCAGTGGGACACTATCTTGAAAGATCTTTTTCATTCCCTCTTCCTTTTGATCTTCATTTCCAACAAGGAACTTCCCAATCATAGGTGTATCGGCTGGGCCGGGATTGATGGCATTTACTCTAATTTGATAGGGTGCTAACTCGAGGGCTAATGCTTTGGTCAGCATAATCGCTGCCCCTTTTGATGCACAATACGCATTTAACCCGGGTCTCGCTCTGATACCAGCAATGGAAGCAATAGTAACAATACTTCCACTCTTTTGTTGTTTCATGATCGGAACCGCATACTTAGAGGTTAAAAAGATGGATTTGGTATTCACATTCATGATTACATCCCATTGTTCGACGGTTAATTCCTCTATCGATGTGAAGGATTGTGGAACACCGGCACAATTAATGACAATATCCAATCCGTGATATACTTCCACTGTTTGATTCACAAGGTTTGCCACATCCGAATCATTCGTTACATCGGCTTGAATGGCCTGCACATGGTTTACACCGGTGGCACTTGCCGCTGTTATGGCTGACTGAACATGTAAATCAGCAAACGTTACATTAGCCCCTTCATGAGCGAAAGTCTGCGCAATCGCTTTCCCCATTCCCGATCCTGCTCCAGTTACAATTGCCGTTTTTCCATTTAATATAGTCATAGGATAGACACCTCCGGTAATTTATACTTGAAATCCATTTTTTTCTCAAAAAGAAGTAGCATTTAGATTTTAGGTCTAAGGCTTACTTGAACCATTTTCGCGATAATGGCGTCCCCCATTTCAGTGGTTGTCGCCGTCCCCCTTAGGTCAGGTGTTCTTATCTTCCCTTCTACTAATACCCCTTCAATGGCATCTAGGATTAATTTCGCAACATCAGGGAGTTTAAGATGGTCCATCATGAGACTAAGGCTCCAAATTGAAGCGATGGGATTGGCGATTCCTTTTCCCGCTATGTCGGGAGCAGAACCATGGATCGGTTCAAACATGGAGGGATAGATCCGCTCGGGATTGATGTTCCCAGATGGAGCCAACCCTAATCCCCCTACTATCGCTGCCCCTAAATCTGTTAGAATATCACCAAATAAATTACTGCCCACAATGACATCGAGTGTCTCCGGTTTAGAAATAAAATAGGTAGCAAGGGCATCAATATGGTAGAGCTGTGTTTTTACATCTGGATAACTATTCCCTATTTCATTCACCATTTCATCCCAAAAAGGCATGGTAAAGTTAATTGCATTCGATTTTGTTGCCACTGTAAGATTTTTCTTTGCCCTTTTTTCAGCCATGGAAAAAGCATAGTTTAATATTCTTTCAGAACCGAACCTAGTAAAAATGTTATTTTGCACAGCTAATTCATAGGGCGTTCCTTCATGAACCCGTCCGCCCATATTGGTATACTCCCCTTCGGTATTCTCCCTAATGACAACAAAATCAAGGTCTTTATGGTCTTTATACCTTAATGGGCTTTCAATACCTTGAAGCAGTTTAATGGGCCGCAAATTCACATACTGTTGAAATTTCCGGCGAATAGGCAAAATGAGCTCCCACACTGAAATGTGATCTGGTACAGATTTGGCACCAACAGCTCCAAATAGAATAACGTCGAAATCTTTTAATAGATCTAATCCATTTTCAGGCATCATTCTTCCATTTTGAAGATAATAATCACAGCCCCAATCAAAAGATTCAAAAGAAAAAGTCAAACCGCCGTGTATCTCTTCTACTTTTTTTACTACCTTTATAGCCTCATTCATCACTTCCGGGCCAATTCCATCTCCCGGAATTAACGCAATTGAAAAGTGTTGCAACTCTATCACTCCTTTCATCAATCATTTCTATTCCCTGCATAAGATTTCCTTACCGTTGGCACACGTTTATTCTGCGCTTTTTATTTTTATCGCGATGTTTTTTAATTGCGTATAATTCCTTAGTGCTTCCACACCTTTTTCACGGCCAATTCCACTTTTTTTATAACCGCCAAATGGAAGTTCGACCCCACCGGCTGCACCAAAGTCATTGATAAAGACCTGCCCGCTTTTCACTTTACTTGCAATTCTGTGTGCCCGTGATAGATCATTTGTCCAAATCCCTGTTACGAGACCATATGAAGTTCCATTTGCTAATGTAATAGCTTCCATTTCTGTTTCAAATTCAAATACAGTCAAAACGGGGCCAAAGACTTCCTCCTGAGCTATTTCACTCATTGGGGAAGCGTTTTCAATTATGGTCGGTTCAAAATAATATCCATCTTCCAACCCTTCCAGCTTTGCCCGCCTTCCACCCATGATGACACGTGCACCTTGCTCTTTTGCTCTTTCAACCATGGCTAGTATTCGATCAAACTGCCTTTTTGAAATAATGGGGCCTAGCTCGCTGTCATTAACCCCAGGGCCTAGTTTAATTCTTTTCATTCTCTCGATTAATTTCTCCATCCATTCATCTTTAATTTTAGAATGAATGAGCAACCTTGAACCGGCAGAACATGTTTGACCCGCATTCTGAATAATTGATCGTGTAACCCATGTAACCGCTTCTTCCATATCACAATCTGGAAAAACAATATGAGGTGATTTCCCTCCCAGTTCGAGTGTGACAGGAACAATATTTTTCGCCGCAGAGATCATTACACTTGTGCCGGTATTAACTGAACCAGTAAATGTGATGTGATTGACATCAGGGTGATTGACCAATGCTGCTCCTGCTTCTGTACCATAGCCTGTTACAACGTGTAGAGCACCTTTCAGGACTTCAATCTCGGAAAATATTTCTGCTAACTTTAAGGCCGATAGAGGAGTATCTTCAGCCGGTTTCACCACCACTGTATTTCCAACCGCTATGGCGGCTGCCACTCCCCTTGAAGTGATCTGAAGTGGATAATTCCAAGGAATCACTTGCGCACAAACACCCATTGGTTCACGAACCGTGTAGTCAATCACATTTGGCGCTACCGGGATTGTTTCTCCAAACATCTTATCGGCAACACCTGCATAGTACTCAAAATAGCGCGCACTACTTTCAACATCGCTTCTAGCCTGTGATAGCGGCTTGCCGGTGTCCAAGGTCTCAATTAAGGCAAGCTCCTCAGATCTTTCACGTACTTTTCGGGCAACCTCAGAAAGTGCATTTCCTCTTATACCAGGTTTTACTGATTGCCATTCATTGGATTCAAAGGCATTTTTCGCCGCTGTTACTGCTTGATGTACATCTTCCTTATTTCCCCTGGGAACTCTGGCAATTACCTCATGATTGGCAGGATTGTATGTTGGAAAAAACTCTCCAGAAACGGACTTTACCCATTCACTATTGATATACATTTTTTGCTCCATTGTTAACCTCCATTTTGCCGTGCTATGAATCTTTTACGTTACGAAGCGGTCTTACCCCTTCTATCTCCAATTTAAAATCTATCTCCCTCTATATTTGCAATTCTTGTGCCAGGAGTAGTAAATTCGGAAAAGTCTGAAATATAAAGAAAAAACAGGGATACAAAACCCTGCTAGTAAAAACGATGTTTTGATTTGCATCATTAGATTGCAATTTAAAACATCATAAATTATATTCCTTTATTTTTCTCCAAAGGGTGGATTGGTCTATTCCCAGTGATTGGGCCGCTAACTTTTTATTATGATCAAATTTTTCTAGCGTTGTGAGAATGAGTTCTTTTTCCTTATTTTTTATACTATGTTTATTGGTTGTTTCTTCGGAAAACTGCCGTTTCCTTATTTTTTCAGAAAGAAATTTTGCCCCCTGAAGTCTTAAACTATCACTCTCTTCCAGAACCACCATCCGTTCAATCGTATTCCTTAATTCACGAATATTCCCTGGCCAGTCGTACTTCTGAAATAAACAAATCAATTCGTTTTCAACGGTTATAATTTTATTTTTTCTTTTGTCATTAAACTCATCTAGGAAAGATTCTACCAGTTTAGGAATATCGGCTAAACGCCCACGTAGAGGCGGCAATTCCAAAGCTAGCACATTTAACCGGTAATATAGGTCAGAACGGAATTGTTTCTCTTCAACCTCCTCCTCTAAATTTCGATTTGTTGCTGTAATAATTCGAACATCCACTGGAATGATCCGCTCGCCACCCACACGTCGAATAGTCCTTTCCTGAAGCACCCTTAATAAGAGAGCCTGAATTCTTAACGGTATCTCACCAATCTCATCTAAAAATAGGGTACCTCCGTGTGCAAGTTCAAATAAGCCGGGCTTGCCATCTTTTAGCGCACCTGTAAATGTGCCTTTCTCATATCCAAACATTTCACTTTCAAGAAGATTTTCTGGTAAAACCGCGCAGTTTACGGCTACAAAGGGGCCAAGTGATCGATGACTTGCTGAATGAATCCCTTGAGCAAATAATTCTTTACCCGTTCCAGACTCACCGGTTATTAGTACAGTTGATTCCGTTTCAGCAAATTTCCTTGCAAGTTCTTTTGCCTCCATTATTTCATGCGTTTCCCCAATAATGTCACTTAATCGATACTTTGCTTCCAAGCCATTTTGATGAAGTTTTTTACGAAGTTGTAATTCTACTTTTTGAATATCTGTAATTTCTTTAAAATTTGATACTGCCCCGACAATTTTTCCTTTGACGATGACAGGAGACCTATTGATAACAATTTGACGCCCTCCTACTGTAGCAATATCGCCCCTTTCAATCTTCCCGGCTTCTAATACACGTAACATATCCGATTGTGGGATGAAATCCGTAATGTTTCTTCCCTTCATATCCTCTTCAACACCCAAGATTGTTTTGGCATGTTCATTCACCAATCGAATATTCCCTGTTCTGTCAATCGCAACAACACCATCATGTGTGGAATTGACGATCGCATCTACTTGATACCGTTCATTTAAAATTTCCTCATTTAACTTCACTAATGAGCCTGCTATTTGTAAAAAAGGAATCACAGAAGTGAAAGCAGGCTTAATAAAATGTACATTTTTAATCCTAGGGTTAGTAATGAAGCCTTTCATCCATATTGGGGCCAGGTATACATGATTCGGCTTCGGTCCAGTAGATTGTTTTTCTGTTACAATGGTGATTTGAATTTCATCCTTCATCACCTGTTCTCCATTTTCTTTTCTTAACCACTCGATTTCTTCACTTGTTGTGAGAAACGAATACTCGCTTTGCTCGGGATGATCAAACAATCGCTTTATATTCTTTTTTATATCCTCTATGGTGATGGGGATAGGGATAATAGGAAAGGTAAGACCCTCCAATTCTTTCTGAAAAATAGCAGGTGTAATAATAACCATTGGGTTCATGATCTGATCTAATATTGAATTAATCGAATAAAAACTAGCCGTTGGGTATCCCATATCCTTTAATACCTTTATCATTTGGTCTTCATATAAATCATTCATTTTATAAAGGGCTATCAATCTATCACCTCAGAACAAAGAATTGTAACGAAGAAAGACATAAACATTTTTTCATTTTTGAATATTCTTACTTTTATTTTAAAAGTATATGTCCTTTCTGTAAACTTTCTTGAACAGAACGGGTTTTGGGTATCCGTATTCAGGTACCATTGTGGTGTTCTGATGGCATTAAAAAAGGACTTCTCATTATGTGAGTAAGCCACGTTGATTTACTATTTGATAGAATGCTTCATATTATTGTACATACTTACCACTGATTCATCTATTTCATCTCTCGACATTCGCATGGCCAGTTCAGCCCGGCCAAAGCCAATTTCAGTTTTACCTTCTTCCAGTCCTTTAAAAATGTAGTCTGCAAATTCATTCAATGGGGCACCAAACGTATGTAGTCCTACTCCGCCTAGATCCGTATTGACTGCTGGTGGTGCTATTTCAATTACTTTAATGGCCGTTTCCGAAAGCTGTAAACGTAAACTTACCGTAAAGGCATGAAGTGCGGCCTTTGTCGCGGAATAAATCGGGGCAATGGCCATCGGAGTAAAGGCTAAGCCGGAGGTAACATTTAAAATAGCTGCATTCTCTTTATTTGCGAAAAATGGTGTAAATAACATCGCAAAATGAATCGGTGCTTCCATATTTGCTGAGATTTCCTTATTGAAATAGCCCCATTCCTCTCTTGCTTGTACCTTTAGTATATTATAACGTTGTTGGATTCCGGCGTTATTAACAAGTATGTTCAATTAGGATACTGACTCGTGACCCAATCAAAAAGAGCCAATCGATCAGATTCAATTGTTACATCACATTTACGCGTAATAATTTCAGGAAATTTCTCCTTGGCTTCTTTCAGCTTTCTTCCCGTCTTCCGCAAACAATCACCTTACTTCCTGCCTTGATAAAACGTTGTGCAAAAGCGAACCCAATTCCGGATGCTCCGCCAGTTATCAGGATGGTATTACCTGAAAGTTTCATGAATGTTCCTCTCCTCTTTTTAAAAATAATTATGGTTCTGCCGTATCTAATTTTACCTTTGGTCAACCTTATTTTTATCAATTATTTCACTATTTACTCCTCTAATCACGCCATAAACGATTTCAAAAATTACCTGCTACAGAATTCGAATAGTTCAACTTAGATAGGTGACCATATCATTGTAAGACATTTTAGGGGGAGTGACACAATTGAAGAAAAAAAGCTTGGTTCCTTTCGTTTTAGCCACTGCATTAATCGGATTAACTGGCTGTGCCGATCGTAATGATCATGCAGTCGATACCAATAGAGACAATATGGGTGTAGATGTAAGAAACGACGCCGATAACGGAGTGGGCGTTCGAAATGTAAGAAACGATTTGAATAATGGGCTTCAGAATGGTTCAAATCAAAGATTACACGTTTCCACTAAAGCCGGAAGAAATGTTGAGAATTTGCAAGAAGTTGATTTAGCACATGTGATCATTCGAAATAATGATGCGTATGTGGCTGTTAAATTAAAAAATAATAATGGGGCAACGCGGACAACAAACAATACAGGTACAAACCGACTTAACAGGACAAACAAAGATGCTTATCCTAATAATACCAATGGACGTGGCGCAACGATCGAAGAAAACGTGAACGATGGTGTAAGGGGAATAGTCAATAATGGCATTCCCGAAACTAGAGGTAACGGTAACGGTACCAATGATACCATAGGCTCCGATGGGACCAATAATATTACAGGATCCGATGGGACTTTAAATGGGAATAATGCCAACTTTAAGAAAGCTACTTCTGGTCTCGACAAAAAAATAGCCAAACAAGTACGCGCAGCAGTTAATAACATTGATCATGTATATGTATCATATGATCAAACCTTCTTTAAACAAATGACAAATTACTCAAACGATATTACGAATGGGCGAAACAGAGACGGACTTTGGGACGACTTTACCAATAGCATGAATCGTTCCTTTAGATAAATTTGCATGACTTCGTAAGAAAAGTGCAAACCCGTTACGGCGAACAGTGCATGTCACTGTTCGCCATAAATGATGAACTATCCCCTTCTTAGTCAAAGGTTAACCGATAGCCCTTAACGATGATGCCATCATTCGCAGGTTCAAAGTCAAATTGTGGTAATCGTTCAAATCCTAGGTGTTCATATAATCTCATCGCACTGTCCATAAATGCGCCGGTATGCAGTCCAATGGATGAATATCCCTTCTCTTTCGTCCGCTGAATACATTCCATGATTAATGCAGTTGCTACCCCATTCCCACGCGCTTGTGGTGTAACGGCAAGCATGCGGATTTCTGGATAATCCAGTTCTTCTAGATACCCCTCATAGGCATTGGTCTTTGCCGGAAATAAAATGACGCTGCCTGCAATTTCTCCATTCATTTCTGCAACAATCCGCTCCACGTCCCCTTGAGCATCGGCCTCTGATGTAATAGCCTGCTTAAGAGCCTGCCAATGAGCGTCTGGAATTTTTTCTGCATGCTCTTTGTATGAGAGGATTCGTTGCTCGCGAATGTAGGGTATTTCATCTACTCTTGCATCACGTATAATCACTACTTACCCGCCTCCCATTGTATTCCACTCAATGTATTAAAAATTTTTCAGTTTTATGACTTAAATCTTGGCGATGATGCTGGGAGTGAAGACTTGATAAATCAGGACCCTTTGGCAAAATGGGACCGCTTTTTTGGTCGTTGCCGGCAATATGGTTTGATAAATGATAATGGACTTTAATTGCGTGAAAATCAGTGGTATCCCCAAATCCCGGCGTTTGGTAGAGATCCCGCAGATAGCCCCATAAATTTGGAAAATCAACGATACGATTCCGATTGGTCTTAAATGCCGAGTAATAAGCCACGTCAAAGCGGACGAGCGTCGCATAAAGCCGGACATCCGAATCAGTAATATAATCTCCAAATAAGAATCGTTTGCTTCCGAGGTGCTGCTCCAGTTCATCTAATTTGGCAAAAAGGATATCAAATGCCTCTTCATAGGCTTCTTGTGATTGGGCAAAGCCACATTTATAGACACCATTGTTAACATCATGGAAGATGTAATCATTTAAGGCATCTATTTCCTCCCGTAAGTGTTCTGGATACAAATCAGGAGCATTTACTTTAAAAAAAGGTGACCAAACAGTCTCGAGATAGTTTGTGAGTTTAAAATAATCATTGTTTACTACCTTTTGTTCCTTTACATCCACGATAACTGGGACTGTGGGCCGACCCGTGTAATCCGAAACTGTATTTTGATAGATTTCACTTAAATACCGGATATTTAATACCGGATCGACCCCGCCCACATCTAATGAAAATTCCCAATCCACATGTGGGAGTTTGGGACGCATCGGGCTGGCGGTTCCGAGACTGATGACCTCTTCTAAACCAAGAATTTTTCGAACGATCACCGAACGGTGTGCCCACGGACAAACAGCCGACCATAAAAGTCGATACCTTCCTGCCTCAACAGGCAACTCCCCCTCTTGATTTCCAAACGGTGTCGTAAATCTATTTTTCTGGCGATTAAACGACCCATCGGCGTTGATCTCTTTGACTGTTTTGAAATCATTTTGTGACACGCAAAACATCCTCTCGCTTTTGATCATCCATTGATTTACAAATCATTATTTTAATTTCGAGTATTTCAATCGGTTTAATTCATTTTAGTATTTCCCCTTTTATTAAGTCAAGATGAAACTCTTTAACTATATGTACTATTCAGAATATGCCTTTCGCATGAATACTTAAGGGAAAACAGCGCAAGACATGGTCGGAAGAAGTTAATTCTTATCTGCGGTGATATCGTTATATGGTAAGATAAGCTTTTTTACCCTGTCGTAACTCATAGAACTAATTTCTTGCATTATTCTTGGGATTGCCTCTTCAGGATAGCCGTATTCGCGAAGTAGTTTTTTCATCTTTTCGTTATGATTCAAGCTAACACCCCCATCAAATTTTATGTTTAGTGTCCCCTTTTGGAGGAAAAAACATTTACCTCGAAGCATATGAATTAAAATCATTCCCCCTTTCTGTTTGGGGAGTTCGCGAATAACGTTAATTTGGAAGTTAGTTTCCAACTTTTGTAGAATTAATCCTCAAATTTGTAGAATAAATGTAAATTTTGTAGAAAAAACCGTTCCAATTGTAGAATTCCCCGCCTATTCAAAAACAGGCATAAATTGGGACTAGAAAATTTTCCGCTTTTGTAGTAACTGGCATATGATAGTGTACCGATAACTTCAAATGGAAAGGAGGAGTTCATATTGAGTGAGGAAAAGAATGAGGAATCAAGTAAATCAAGTAAATCCTTGTGGAAACCGCTTTTGGCAGCACCTGCATTATTTTTTCTTGCCCCATTAGGGATTGGTTTGTATCTGACACATCCATTCCCGGCAAAAACAACAAAAAATCCAGGGGAATATGGACTTACCTTCGAAGAGATTGAGTTTTTTAGCCGAAAAGATCAAATCAAACTGTCTGGCTGGTGGATTCCAGCCGTTTCAAAGAAAAGCAGGAAAACAGTCATCACAGCACACGGTTACATGAATGAACGCGCCATGGAAAGGATTGAAGGACTGCAGCTCGTTAAAGTTTTAACAGAACAAGGCTATAATGTACTGATGTTTGATTTTCGCAATGCAGGAAAGTCGAAGGGAAAAACCACGGGGATTGGCTATTTTGAAAGACACGATTTGTATTCAGCGATTGAGTATGCGATTCAGGAAAAACATCAGGAAAAAGTGGCACTCCTTGGCTGGAGTATGGGAGCTGCATCTGCCCTTATTGCTGGATGCGAACACCCTGCTGTTTCCGCCATTATTGCCGACAGTCCCTTCTGTGATTTAGAACCTTTTCTAAAAGAAAACCTTTCACATTGGACCAAGCTACCAAAACGGCCATTTACACCGATTGTTTATCATTCCATGCGGAAGCTCCTCAATATTGACCCCACTGAAGTTTCACCCATCAATCATGTAAAAAATACCAAAGGAAAATCCTTTTTCATCATCCATAGTACGTCAGATAAAGCGATTCCATATGCCGAGAGTGAAAAATTGTATCAATCGATTTCAACCGGTAACCAAAAAGAATTATGGCTGACGAAAGATTGTGAACACATTCATTCGTACCGTTTGCATAAAAATGAGTATACACGTCGTGTACTCAGGTTCCTAAATAAGTACGTAAAGGATAACTAATTTACGAATGAATAAAGTGCGCTGTCACCCCTTTTACGGGTCGTGACAGCGCACCCTTTTACTTCGTTAGAAGTTCTAAAAAGGAACAGATGGTCAAAATGCCTTTATCAAAGTTTTCCAAGTTAAAATGTTCATTCGGCGCGTGAAGATTTTCATCTGGTAAACCGAATCCCATTAAGACAACAGGTACATTTAGGGAGTGGTTGAAATCCGAAACAATGGGAATCGAACCACCTTCTCGTTTGTAAACAGGTGTTTTCCCATATATGTTTTGATACGCTTCGGCTGCTTTTTGGATCATCGGACTGTCGATTGGAGTTAAAAATGGATTTCCCGTATCGCCAAGCGTCACATTGATCGTGGATCCTTTTGGTGCATGTTCTTCCAGATGCTTCTTGACTAATTGCTGGATCTTTTCCGGGTTTTGATTGTGAACGAGACGGCAAGTGATTTTGCCATGGGCCTCGTTCGGGATAACCGTTTTTGTCCCTTCACCCTGAAACCCGCCCCATAGGCCGTTAATTTCTAATGTAGGCCGGGAACTGATTTTCTCAGGATAGGGATAATTGTTTTCCCCTCCGGTTAATTCCGTCAACCCCAATGATTGCTTCAGCTTTTCTTCATTGAAACCCAATGCTTTAATTTGTTCTTTTTCAAATTCAGTTAGATCTACCACATCATCGTAAAAATGGTCCACATTCACTTTTCCGTTTGCATCATGAAGAGTCGAAAGCAACTGCACCAATAAATGGTTGGCATTCTGAACTCCCCCTCCGAACATGCCTGAGTGCAAATCAGAATTTGCGGTTTTTAGGGTAAACTCGAGCGCACAAAGACCTCTTAAAGAATAGGTGATGGCCGGGACGCCTCTGTCCCACATATCCGAATCGGAAATAACGACCACATCACAGGATAATTTCTCTTTATTCGCGGATAAGTATGGTGGAAGATTAGGGCTTCCGATTTCTTCTTCACCTTCGATGCAGAATTTTACGTTTACCGGTAATTTACCTTCTACCTTCAATAAGGTTTCCACTGCTTTGATATGTAAGAACGTCTGCCCTTTATCATCGGTTGCCCCTCTAGCAAAGATCTTTTCATCACGAATCGTTGGTTCAAACGGTGGTGTTTCCCATAAATGAACAGGGTCTACGGGCTGTACGTCATAATGGCCGTACACTAAGACGGTTGGAGCGTTTTCCTGATGAAGCCAGTCCGCATAAATAATAGGATGTCCCTTTGTCTGGACGATTTCCACATGTTCCATTCCGATGTTTGTTAATTTATCGGCAATCCAGGAAGCTGCTCTTTGAATATCCTCTTTATGCTCTGATAAGGAACTGACGCTTGGAATCCGGAGCAGTTCTTTTAATTCCTCAACATTCTCATGATGGTTAGTTGAAATGACTTCGGACAATTTGCCCATATTATCACCTTTTCTCAATTATTTTCACTTCTTATTTTATACAAAATTGACGGCGACAACAAACATCAGCCTTTCCCCTTCTATCCTCATCAAAAAAATGAGGGTTGGGCCTATCCTTCCTTCTTCCATTTCTCGCGCAACCTCATTCCCGTCCATATCTTTGTTACTATTTCCAAACTGTTATATACTACAAGAAATTACTTTTAATAAGGGTGTTAATATGAGAGATGTTACGTTAATTCAAATTTTCAATCATCATATCGCAAAAAAATATCTCAATCGCTCTGGCGTTGCTCATGCTATTGCTTGTGCATACCACGCCTTCAAATTAGCGAAAAAGCGGAACGTATCGGTGGACTTGGCAACCAAAGCCGCCCTGCTGCACGATATGGGTCATTATACGTGGTATCAAAATGGCAAATGGGATTATGATTTATACAAAAAGAATGATATCCATGCCATCAAAGGTGCGGAACGAGCTCATAAATTGTTGATCCGATTAGGAGAAAATCCAATTATGGCAAAAGAAATTGCCATCGCCATTTTATTTCATACCGATTCATATATGCCTGAAAGTTTTATCAAACGGACACCGTTGCAAGAAATCGTCAAATTAGCAGATGAGTTGGACGAGGAACAAGGTGGGATGCATCATTATCGAACCATAGAGAAAGACAGGGCGATAAAAATGATTGAACGCTTAGACCAAATGATTGATGAAGAATCATAAAAAAAAATCGCTTAGCAGTGAGCCAAAGAAAAATAGGATGCCCAGGAGTGTAAAATTGATTTTACATCCCTAGGCATCCTCAGCCCTGGTCTACATTTTTCCCTTTTATACTCATCCTTTTAGTCTACAAAAACTCCCCACCATCAGAAAAGCCACCATATGGTTTACTAATCTTATCTAAATTATTTTGAATGTTCATTAATTCATTATGATGTAATAGCATTTACTCAAATTATATACAAGTAACACTACACCAAATGGACCATGAATAAATAGACTTTAAGTGATAGTCGGAAGATTTGTATGATAAACTATCAATATTACATACGGTAAGGGTGATGAATCATGAAGAAACGAGTAGCATTATCATGGAGTGGCGGCAAGGATTGCTGTATGGCTTTGGATACTCTTATTGAGAAGGGTTATGAGGTTGCCTGCCTCGTTACGACCGTTCCAAAAGAATTGGGACGGACATTTGGTCATGGAGAGCGAACAGAGATGATTCGCTTACAGGGAGAGGCCCTTTCCCTACCTGTTCATTTTATAGAATGCACCTTTGAAACCTATACCGAGGAATTTGTTAAGACCGTACAAGCCTTGAAGGAAAAAGATGAAATTACTGGTATTGCGTATGGAGATCTTTATTTACAGGAACATCGGGATTGGGGCGAAAATGTAGCGAATGCTGTAGGTGTCGATGCCTTGTACCCCCTTTGGAGCAAAAAAGAAGATGCTCTGTCTTTACTGGACAGCTTTGTCCAATCAGGCTATCAAGCCATTGTTATTCGTGTAAGGGAAGATGTCCTCAATGAAACGTGGCTCGGCAGATTGCTAGATAAATCGTTTCTGCAGGACGTCCAAATGACAAGTATTTGCCCTATGGGAGAATCGGGTGAATACCATACCTTTGTATTTGATGGCCCCCTCTTCTCGAAAAAGATTCAATTGGAGCAGGCTGAATTCATCCAGCTTGAAACAACGAAGAAGCTAGAATTTAAAAGTTATTTTTTAAAAGAGACAAAATTAAACGGGTAGGGGGAAAAACTATGCAGATTCAATTAATTCGCCATGCAACACATCTTATTCATTATAATGGATTGAAATTCCTTTTAGACCCTATGTTTAGCGAGCAGGGAACACTTGCACCGGTTCCTAATGCCCCAAATCAACATCTTAAAAATCCATTATCTTCATTAGATGTCGATTTAGAGAGATTACTTGATATTGATGCGATTATCGTCACACATTCGCACCGTGATCATTTTGATGACCAGGCTATATCAAGCTTACCTAAAAATTTACCGTTATTTTGCCAACCTGCTGATGAGCAATTAATGAAAAATAAAGGATTTAAGCATGTCGTTGCTATAAGTAAAGAATTCGTTTGGCATGGAATCAAACTGATTCGAACAGAAGGGAAACACGGCCATGATCAGCTGGCAGAAGCTATGGGACCTGTTTCCGGATTTATTTTACAGACAGAGGATGAACCCACCTTATATATTATTGGGGATAGTGTATGGTATGGGAAAATAGAATCTTATCTTCAACAATATTCTCCATCTGTTGCTATCGTTTTTGCAGGAGAAGCACGTTTCTTGGAAGGTCTGCCAATCACAATGGGATTAGCCGATATTGAAAACATCCTACAGACTTCACTACATACAAAACTGATTATTTCCCATATGGAATCATGGAACCACTGCTTATTAAGTCGTGCTGAGGTTAGGGAATATATAAGACAGAACAAATTGGAAAATAGGATTTTGGTTCCTGAAAATGGAGAATTTATTGAGATAAGCTAGAGGGATTATGTTCAGAAAGTCCCAGGGACAGTTCCTTGGTTTTAAATGAGGTAAATGCAGACCATCAGAACCAGCCCGTTGAAATCAGAAATCACTAGATGGTTTTGGCATTTTTATTTATACTATGGAATGAAGTCAATGATTAGAGGTATGATATGTTCCCATTTAAAATCGGTTATCGAACCATTAAGACGGCCATCGGTGCTGCAGCAGCGATTAGTATTGCTCAATTTTTCGGCTTGAATTCCTTTGCTTCTGCAGGGATTTTGACCATCCTTTGTGTCCAAAGTTCCAAAAAAAAATCGCTGCAGGCTGCCTATGCCCGATTTTTTGCCTGTATGATTGCCATCGCTTTTTCGTATATCTTCTTTGAAACGATTGCCTACCATACCCTTGTGCTCGGATTGTTGATCTTGGCTTTTATTCCCATCACAGTTTGGTTAAAGGTATCTGAAGGAATCGTAACAAGTTCCGTTATTATACTTCATCTTTTCACAGCCAAAAACATAACGCTTGATATTGTATACAATGAAATAGCTCTTATTGTCATAGGTATTGGCGTTGCTCTTCTTGTGAATTTGTACATGCCAAGCCTTGACAATAAATTGAAACAATACCAAGTAGAAATAGAAGATAATTTCCGAACGATCTTTCAGGAAATGGTCTCGTACCTGCGAACCAATGAAAGTCGCTGGGTGGGAAATGAAATCATTGAAACGGCCCGCTCTTTGGATGAAGCGAAAAGTTTGGCGTTTCGAGATGTCGAAAATCATTTTTTACGAACACAAGATTATTATTACTACTATTTCAAGACGCGTGAAAAACAATTTGAGATTATTGAACGAATCCTGCCGATGGTGACCTCAATCGATTTACTGGTTGTTCAACGATTTATGATTGCGGACTTTCTTGAAGAATTAAGTGAAGGCATTCACCCCGGGAACACCGCACAACATTATTTAAATCGTTTGCATGATTTGCATCATCAATTTAAGGAAGAACCTCTACCAACATCAAGAGATGAATTTGAGGCGAGAGCCCAATTATTTCGTCTTTTGAAAGAGATGGAACAATACTTACTCATAAAGAAATCTTTAAAAGTGGATTAACCCCGAGCACCTGGGGAGACGGTTCTCTTGGTTTTAAAATAGACCACCAGAACCGTCCCATGGGTTTTCGCGGGCCAGATTCCTATAAGGATAAACCTGTGTTATTTTCCCTGCATGGATAGCTGCTTCTGTTTTTTTATTAGAATTAAATAATAAAAAATGTAATAGGCAAACATGATGAGCATTAGTCCCGCTGTCCACGATTGCCCGGTTGTGAAACTCATAGTTTGGAAACCATTTGTTTGTTCCTGAGGTAATCCAGTTACGATCCCCGCGGTGTACATATTATAAAAGCGATAGAATAAGCGTGCTAAAAATAGTAAAGTTACGGTGCTGCCAATCCAAATGTTCGGGCGGTAATGCAAACGCCCCTCTCTTTGTTCAAAACTAGTTAATGTAGCCCCGTAATAGGCAAGAATGATTCCTACAAGTATTCCTATCACGTCGGACAATAAACTGATCGGATGGGAAATTCCCCCTGCTAAAAAGATCAATCCAATAAAAATGAATAAACATGTCCTAACCAAGAGTTTTCTTGGATTTAGTTGCTGCCATCCGATATTTCGGCGCACACGCCTATAAATAACGAAGATAACCAAAGCGATAATGAAGATGATTGTGTCAGAGTGTTGATTCATAAGTTTCCTCCTTAAAAAATGGTTTTCTCCTATTTTAACAATGTTTATAATAATTTCGTTGCCATATGTGAACTCACCTGCTTAAGGTATGTAGAAAATGGTTAGGTGAGAGATATGTTAGGAAGTTGAATTTGGAGTGATCTAAGTAAAAAACAATAAATCACTTTTTACAACAGGATATAAACATTGAGGCATCCTGATTCATAAAAATACGTTTTCCATGATGGAATGTCTTCATTTCAATGGTTGTAAATCCAACATCCGATAATTCTTTTTTCAGTTCATCATGGGAGAAACCGTTATGTACTTTCGGATGATTGATTTTATCATTTTTGTCAAAATCGATCATGATTAGCTTTCCATCATGATGTAAAAGGTTAAACATTTCTTGTAAAATTTTTTTCGTTTCAGGAATATGAAGAAGGACTAATGACATTAAAACGATGTCTGCCTTAAGATCAGGCGATTCATGAGTAAAATCTGAATAAAGTACGTTTGCGTTGGTCATTCCTTTTTGTGAAATTTTCGTTTTCGCAACCTCAAGCATTTGTTTAGATGAATCCACCAACAATATCGAGTCTACTAAATCTGCTAATTCTAAACTAATTAGCCCAGTCCCACTACCATAGTCTACTAAGGATTTTGATTTACAATTTTGTAATTCTGGTCTTACTTCCTTCACGATCACTTTGGCTAATTCCATTCTTTCTTCGGTATCATACCTATTTGCCATCTGTTCAAAAACGTTATTTTCCATAGTCCACACCCCACTATATAAATAAGCAAAGCTACATAGTCGTCATTATAGAAAAAACAAATACCTTAAAGCACGATTCTCCCCCTCCTGTATAAATAGTAGGTTCTATAATAACCTTTTTAGAAATTTTATAAATCAACTATATATACGCTATACTAATTTACCATATTCCCCACCATATAAAAAAGGTCAGACCTCCAATGTGCCGAAATCTTCGTCAATGAATTAAATTATTTAATTTTCTGAATATTTTGTTGACGGTTTCCTATTATTCCACTTACAATGGTATTTGTAGGAATATGCACATCTATGAAATTAACGTTCTATAACTATCAAAACGAGGAGTGGTTTCATGAAAAATCGTGTGAATCCAGAATTATTAGGTGGGCTAGAGCTATTTAAGGATTTCATCATCCGCCCCGAATTTTTAGAGGCGCTTAGACAAGGTGCAGGGCAAATGGATATCCCGGTCACAGTGGATGAAGATTTATCTTTAGAAAATGATTTTATTGAAGGGCCTGATGGTAACCCATTACGCGTACGGATTTATCGTCCGAAATCATCAAAAGAAACATTACCTGCTCTCTTATGGATTCACGGCGGGGGCTACATACTTGGTTCAATAGATGGCGATGATCAACTCTGTCTTGGTTTTGTCAAGACAACTCATTGTGTGGTCGTGTCTGTTGACTACCGTTTAGCTCCAGAACATCCATACCCTGCTCCGATTGAAGATTGTTATGCTGCATTGAAATGGATTGCGGACAACGCTGAACACTTAAATATTGATCCGAATCGAATTGGTGTGGCAGGTGCAAGTGCTGGCGGTGGGCTTACCGCGGCCTTAAGCCTTTTAGCCCGTGACCGGCAATACCCTTCTCTTTGTTTCCAAATGCCTCTCTATCCGATGATCAATGACCGAAATAATACCCCCTCTGCTAACGAAGTGACAGAAGGCTTTGTTTGGAATCAACAAGCAAACGAAGTCGGTTGGAAGATGTATCTTGGGGACTTGCACGGAACAGATCAGGTTCCCGCCTATGCTGCCCCAGCCAGGGCGGATGATTATAGTAATCTACCATACACTTATACCTGTGTTGGCCAATTGGACCCCTTCCGCGATGAAACCATTACCTATGTCACAAAATTAGCTCAAGCTGGTGTAGACGTAGAGTTTCATTTATACCCCGGTGCATATCATGGATTTGAAGGCATCAATCCCGATGCAAAGATCTCTCAACAAGCTTTAAAGGAATATACACAGGCCGTTAAAAACGGGTTTGATAGAGTAAGAGTAGAGTCAAACGTTTAGAGTCACGCAGCCAACACTATTTTTTTAAAAGGCTCTGTTACATGTAAGTGTTGCTTTTTCATTTTTATAAAGGGAACCCCTTTTTTAAAGGAACGGGTTCTCTTTTGAAGTGCAAAATGTGGAAAAGCAGGTTAAATAACATACGAAAAAGCGTGGTAATTCGCAAAGGGATTCGTCAAAAGATAGGTATGAAAATTCATAAGTGGAGAATTTCCGTCTATTGTAAATTTCGAGGCAAAATAAGGAGATATAAGCGGAGATATTCCGATTAATACTTGTCATTAAGGCAAAAACTAAGGTTTTGGATAATATAAGCGGAAAAACTTCCCTTACTTTTGGGGAAACATGGGTATTTACCTATTTAAACGGAATTTATCCGTTTATTGCAAACACAAGGGAATCAGGTGATAATTTACATCTATTTTAGCCATGCAATTATCAGATGGAGAATATCTATTCGTAAGGTGTTATTTACTATGTGATTGATCGTGCGGTTTTATATGCCAACTAGCCCAAAATATTGATACAATAATAAAAAAGCAGGATGCTAAATTCATTGCGATTTAGCATCCTATTAGTGTTGTGTTTTTCTGTTTTGCACCCTTAAAGAGAACCCGTTATTTTTTAAAGGCGTTTCCCTTTATAAATTCCATTATATTCATCCCCCTTCACTTCTCCATATGGGTTGTTATTTTACTATAAAAATAAAGATAATCCATTTAATTCTTAACAGTTTGGTTGTTTAATCTTTCAAGCTCTTCTTCCATTCTTACTGGGTCTATTCGTTCAAACAAGGGTTCTACTTTTGACAGTTGCTGCGATTTAACCAAAAACGGACCCCAATCGGTTTTTGTTGTGCTGATCATTTCCTTAACCTTTTCGCTTGAAAAAGGAAGGAATGGAGTAAGGATATGAGCAACATTTGCAACCAGATAAACGCAATCCGCCAGAGTTTGTTTGCAAGACTCGGTATCATCCTTTATTTGTTTCCAAGGTTGTTGTTCATCAAAGTATTTGTTCGAAAATCTAACAAGTTCGAATACTTTTTCCAACCCTTGTTTGAATGCAGCACTTTCAATGCAATGCCCTACTTCTTTGTATAAGTGGTATACTTTATCCTGAATCTTCGAAGTTATGTCTTTTTCAGGAATTCCACCTTCAAATGACTTTTCAATAAATTTCAAAGTTCGATTAACGAAGTTTCCATATGCCCCTAATAACTCACTATTATGGCTAAAAATGAACTCTTTCCAAGAATAATCTGCATCTCGGTTTTCTGGTGCGTTAATTGTTAAGAAATACCGTATGGAATCTGGTTCGTACCTTTCTAAAATATCTGGAACCCAAACAGCCCAATTTTTACTGGTAGATAATTTTTTCTTTTCCAATGTCAAATACTCGTTTGAAACGATATGCGTTGGTAATGGTTCTTTGCCAAGACCAGCAAGAATTCCAGCCCATATAATCGAATGGAAAGGGATATTATCTTTCCCGTGAACATAATAAGATCGAGCAGAGGAATTCCAAAATGATAAATCATCGCTATCGGTTTCTTTAGCCCATAGCTTACTAGCTGTGTAGTACCCTGATACAGCCTCAATCCATACATAGATTTTCTTCTCTTCATATCCAGCAACTGGAACACTTACCCCAATAGGCAAATCCCTTGAAACAGCTCTATCTTGCAAACCTTCCTTTAAATAGCGTTTTGTAAGAGAAATGGCATTTTCCCTCCATAGGTTCTTTTCTTCTGCTTTTTGAGTAAAGTTTTCTAAAACATTTTGGAAAGAACTTAAGGAAAAGTAAAAATGCTCTGTAAATCTTGTAGTAGGCTCATTCCCACAAATTTTACATTTTCTTTCAAGTAGTTCAAGCGGTTCTAATATGGTTGAACAATGATCACATTGGTCCCCGCGAGAAGGCTCCTTGCAAACAGGGCAAATTCCTTCCACATAACGGTCAGGCAAAAACTGCTGACAATGTTCACAATATGTTTGTTCGATTTCCTTTTTGTAAATCAATCCTTTTTCAAGTAGCTCTAAAAATATCTCTTGAACGGTTTTATGGTGATGTTCAGTGTCAGTCCTTGTGTAAGTATCGTATGAGAATCCTAATCTTGAAAAACAATCTTCGAATTCTTTATGATAACGGTCTGCAATCACTTTCGGAGAAACCCCTTCTTGTTTTGCTCTGACCGTAATCGGTGTTCCATTACAATCGCTGCCAGATACATACAAAACTTTTTCTCCCTTTAAACGATAATATCTCGCAAGAATATCCCCAGGTAACAAGCTCGAAATATGACCCAAATGTAATGAGCCGTTTGCATAAGCCCAAGCCCCACCAATAAAAATACTCATAATGATAAACCTCCTACTATGATTTAAATTTTGAAAACAAAAAAAACCTCGCCCTTAACTGTAATAAATAGTTAAGGGCGAGGTTTGAATTTCCACACGGTACCACCTTAATTTGCCAATAGCTCACACCATTGGCCTCAACAAGTACGGAGTATTATTTGCTACTCTTATACTGTGACATTAATAACGAGTGCCAAATCCCGTCGTATCCTACTAATACTAATTACGTTTGGTACGAAGCTCAGAGACCATTGTTCAAATGAATGTTTTTGCTTCTTTTCAGCTACCGAAGCTCTCTGGCGAAAAACAAAATCATTTTACTTTTTCCCTTCATTGCCTTTGTTTGATAATTACCAATATTTTATTCAATAATTTTCCTGACGTCAACATTAATATTCCCACAACCCCGAAAATAATGGAGGTCAATTCTCCCCTTTAGTTGGCACAACAAAAAAAGTTGCCGAAGCAACTCCTAGTTTTACTATAGTACACGTTAATTTAGCATTAACCCATTAAATCAACTTAGCAAACCAAGCTACATAATATGCTGCAGTTTCAACAATAAAGAACTTAAATCACTTAAGTTATTCTTCTTATCGGTAACATAATAAACTACGATTGCCTTTTGCATGATACACCTCCTGATCAAAATATATCCTACTATCTATTAAACTTCCCCGTTACTTGAAGAAGAAGGTAATTTCGTTGTTCCAGTAAAGCCCTCGATAGTTTAAAAGAACATATTAAAGCACCAGAACTTTTTAATTGTTGTAATGACTCTGAAACATTAGGAAAAAGTTCAAACTCTCCAGGATAAATAACCTTATCGCTCCCCCCGATAGTACCATCCCTATCTATGAAAACAGCTTGTATGAACATAACTTTCACCACCAAACTTACAGTTTATCCTAATAAATATTCTGTAATTCCTCTTAGGCATTGTTAGAATACAACATAGAAAAGTTATTTTATTCTTTTCTACATTTTGTCACTTTCTCAACTCACTATATTGAATATGGATTCGGTTTTCCGGCTTGTGGTCCACAGTATATAGTATCAAAAGGAAAAACCATTCCATAGGCTTCATTAGTAGGTAGACAAGGTCTGCGGACCATTTTGACTGAATATGTCGGCTAAGAGGGTATCCATACTTATCGTAAAAAGTTCTGATTACCTTATGGCAATTTGGCGTATATTCCTCCAAAATATTTTCAAAAGCATTCGCAATTAGCAGTTGCCGGTTTACGATAATTCTTGAGCCCCTTCTTATTCCTGCCCTAACTGGCTTCACTAGTTTACTATGCCCGGTTGCCGAAACCGTACACAGATAATGGCCGTCCCCCTCAGTGACCTTCGGTGCCGGTGCGGGAATCCTAGAGTAATGAAATGAACTTGTATCAAGGAACACTCGGATAAAGCTATCAGGCCGCTGACCAAACAGAACCAATATCAATTGAATAAGGATCAGGACGGGAAAAAGACAGATTGCCCATACTCGTGACATCTTTTGATAGTTTGAAGAGATCCTGTAAAGAAAAAGCAAGAAAGAATGCTTGTAATCCGGCTCCGATTCCCCCATCTTTTCAAGTAAACCATTTAGTGATTCCTGTAATCGAGCAATATAGAGGAAAATTAAGGATAAGAAGCTAACCTGCAACAGCGGGACAGAAAATTCCTCTCCATCATGGGTGAAAGCTGTATGCGTTAAATAGATAACTGCAAATAGGATATTTAATATCATTACCGTGCTGCCTACACAAAATAGGATTGGGGAAAGCGCCACTTGAGAAGCTATCAACCAAAAGCTAAACATACCAAGGATTAATAAAAAAATCACTGACAAGACATGCTCATTTGCGAGTGAGGCATATCCATTTGCTTTGACCCTGTTCATGGAGAAAATCCACATCTGCTCGCCCCCCTCCAAGCCAATATGATTGATAAAAAATCCAATCATCAATAAACAAATAATGGCCATAGAGTAAAAAGCATCAATGAACTTGGTTCTAACTGAGCCACTTCTGTTCACTTGACGCCTCTTTTTTGATAGAAAACTTTGTACCATTCGAATAAAGGCATATGTAGGAACAGACACAAACAGTAGTATCACTAACACTAACGAGAACAACAACGTAATCCCTCCAATTAAGTAACCATTAAATTAACATGACACAAGCCTGGTACGAATAACTCGAATTTTTGCGAGAAACAGAGTCATTGACTTATATACATAGAATTTCTTTGTGCATATTAATAATAATACATAGTTAATCTAGGTACAAGTTTTTTGTGAATTCCTCAAACTTTTCAACCCAAAAGGACGGTACATATTCTCCAATGTCTTAGGTAAGATGTTCCCATACGTGTTCAGGAAGAATAGCTGTTATTGAACTTTTATCGAACCTGCTTTGCCACGATTTTCGTCTAATTGATTACGGCCATAGGAATTTACCACCTCTGCCATCTTTTGTACCACTCTCTGACAAGGAATTTACCAGGCTTCGCCAAACCCTTTACCAATAAAAAGCTCCTCTGATTATAATGTGAATCTAGAGGAGCTATTTTAATTGTTTGAATATAATATTAAGCCTTGAAGAATTCTAGGATGATTTTCCTTGTCCCTTCATGGATATCCTGCTCAGTCCATTCATATGGAAATGGCTCTTCACCATATACATTTAGAAGCTTTTTCTTTAATTCACTTGGGAACGGATACCACTCTTTATAGCCGACCCAATAATAGTATTCTTCCATTTTAATTAGTTTTCTCCGTGTCAAAATAGCCATTCTTAGACTTCCATTCCTAATCCATGACGTTCCCTCATGGAGATTTCACCATCCAATAAGAATTGATAGGAATCATGGATAATGCGGTCTAGAATGGCTTCTGCAATTGTTCCATTTCCCAATTTCAAGTGCCATCCACTAGGATCAATTTGAGAACAGTAAATGGTGGAGGAGGATTTGTGTCGAGCTTCAGTAATCTCCAACAGGATGTTTGCTTCGTCCTTTGATAGTTCCGTAAGTAGCCATTCATCAAGAATGAGTACATCTGTTTTTGAATATTTCTTGATCAACTTTCGGTAGCTGCCGTCGGCGGCCAATTTTGCCAAGGACAATTCATCCAGTAATTCAGGTAAACGAATGTACTTTACATTATAGAATTGACGACATGCGGATATACCAAATGCACAAGCCATATAGGTTTTACCCGAACCCGTAGGACCCTTCAATATGATGTTATGATGATCTTGGATATAAAGGCCACTGGCTAATTTCAAAATAAGTTCCTTCTTCAATTTGCGATCTTCAAAATACTCAATATCTTCAATACATGCTTTTGAGTCCGAAAATGTGGCATTTTTAATTAATCGATTTAAGTTATTACTTTTGCGACGTGAATACTCCAAATCAACTAGCAGTGAGAATCGATCTTCGAAACTCATGGACTTATATTCTTTATTCAGGGACTGTTCCTTGTAAGCTTCGGCCATCCCAGTTAATTTCATTTCCTGCAGTTTGGTTAACATTTGATCATTCATCATTTTTCTTTTCCTCCATAATAAGAAGCCCCGCGGGTGAAGCCATAGTTGGTGTCGGTTATTTCTGTGTTTTGCTTCAATTCTTGTTCTGCATCCTTTTTCTTGTTGCTTTTCAGAATCGTTTGAATGCTTTTGACCGTCGGTCTTCTTGTCATGGTGAGCACCATTTTACATGCAATTTCTATTTCGTATTTGGTATAACGATGCTCCATTTTCTTCAAAGAAAAGATCGATTGTAATGCTTGTTTTTCAGATTGATAGGTATTTAAAATGGATTTCACAACACTCAATGTTGAAGTTCCAATGCTTTCTGCCCATTCAATTGCCACTTCAGGAGTTTGGTCCACAAATAATTTATGATTGTCTGGCATATGTTCCCGGACAGTTGATATCTGCCCGAATCTCCCATATAATCTTTTATGTGAAGTTAACCACATATGATTGAAGTAGACGGCTACCATATCATCTGAAAGCTTCACATCAACTTGCCGATTGATGTATTCATATGGAACTGAATAAAACATGCTTTCAACGGAAATGTGGTAATCCGGCCGCACTTTTGCCGTTCTCCACTCTGAAATCTTATAGGGCATGTCCGGAAGGGGGAAAGCGCAAATTTCTCCTCTTCTTCAAATGCTGAATATCGGCTTCCTTCTTTTCGGGTAAAAGGACGATGATTGAATTCATCTAATTTCTTTCTAACTTCCTCATTCAACTCTTCAATACTAAAACAGTGGGTATTCCTTAATGCAGCTATGATCCATGTCGAAATATTCCCGACAGAGCCCTCGACACTTGGTTTATCTTTAGGACTTCGTACGCGTGCCGGCATGATGATTGTATTGTAATGATTGGCCATTTCCTTGTAGGTTGGATTCAATACAAGTTCCCTTGAAGTATGTTTCGTCACGCCAGTTTTCAGATTTAATGTAAAAAAATGATTAATGTAAAGTAGTAAAGAGAAATGTTGATGATGAAAGGTTGGATCCAAATTCAACTTTACATTAATTGACTATAATAGGATCAGCCCATTAATGAGAGGAGACTATGGAAATGGCTGATTTTATTTCATTTGAAGAACTGCGGTTGAAGATGGACCAATTGAAGGAAAAGGTAACAACTGATCTAAATAATTCCAAACTGGCTTATATTTATTGCGGCGTCATTGATGAATTCCTTCTATTTTGTAAACAGGAATCATCTTACATGCCAGTGGACAATGTACCGAAATATTATGAACAGGTAACAGGGGTAAGTCCATACATACGCCCCTCAACCGAATGTAAAAAACGTAAGGCGCGAGCAGTACTATTTATCAGAGATACGTTGAATGGATGTGATTTGGCAAGAAGGTATATCTATCATTCCACTTCAATACCAGAAACCTTCCAGAAAGATATCCAGCTTTATGAAGAGTGGCTAGTTTCAAAGGAATGTAGTCGCAGTACAATAAGAACCCGTATCGGAAGATTAAAACCATTTTTTATTTTTATTTTCGAAAATGGCTGTTCTTCGATTGACAGTTTGGATCCCCAAACGTTTGTTAATTTTATCGGAACCCTTGATGGGCACTATTCTTCTACAGGAAAAACGAATATTCTTTATACCATCAAAAGTTATTTTTCCTGCCCAATGATCAGTAGTAATTTGAAATTTAGATTTGATTCCTTTTTGGAAAACCTTCACACGAACAAACATGAGCGACTAGAATCTGCTTATTCTGCCGAGGAAATACGAAAGGTACTGGATTCCGTCGACAGAGCCTCTGGGCAGGGGAAAATGTTGTATCTAATGATGCTTCTTGCTAGTGTGTATGGGCTCCGTTCTTCTGATATCAGGACCCTCCAACTATCGAACGTCGACTGGAAAAAGCAGTGCATTAAACTTAGCCAACAAAAGACCAAAAGATATTTGGAACTTCCTTTAATACAGGAAGTATGCTTGGCGCTGCTGGATTATATAAAAAACTCCAGACCCCAAACTATAGATGATTATATTTTTATTAGACAAAAACCACCCCATGTGCCATATGCAGATGATAACCACTTTTCGCAAAAAGTCCGCGCCTTCTTTAAGAAAGCCGGGATCAATACGGATCGGAAACATGCTGGACTTCACTCCATGAGACACAGCTTGGCAACTGGTATGATGTTGGACGGTGTTCAGATCAGCGAAATTGCCACAATCCTTGGACATACATCTCCCCAGACAACCACTAGGTACATCTGGTCCGATATTTCTCAGTTAAGAAAAGCCTCTATGGAGGTGATGACGTATGCTGAATGATAAGGAATTTCAAGCTTTCCAAGAAGGAATTTTCAAGGATTATTTCAAAAAATATATAATGTTTAAACGTGGTAAAGGTGAAAAAGTGACACATTCCACACTGATTAGATTGAAATCACTAAACCAAGAGCTTACCCTTTCTTGTGATAGTCTGGAAATCAGTCATGAAGTGGCAGAGTTCATTCTACGTGAAAGAGAAAAGGAAAGTCCGTCATCCAGGGGACTTCGCGTTTCAGATTTCCGTCAGTTCTCAGCTTTTCTTCGAAGTTTGGAGATTGTTTCCTATGAAATACCACGTAAATATATGAAGAAAGTATACCTGCCATTCCGTCCATATATTTTTTCAGAAGCTGAACTGGAGTCCATTACCGTGGCAGCTGATCAACTTTCACAAGGGAGAAGATCAAATACCCATTGTCAAATTTATCCTGTCATCACCCGTATTTTGATTGGAACTGGGATGCGTATCGGGGAAGTCCTTTCGCTTAGAATAAAGGATGTAGACATGGTTGACCAACTACTTATTGTGTATAAATCAAAAAATAATGTATCCAGATATGTGCCCATGTCAGAAAGCCTTTCAGCAACAGTTGGCAGGTATCTTTCCAAAATACAGCACCGCCATGAATCGCAGCGGCATTTGTTTATTTCACCTTATACTGGAACGGGTTATTCCTATGATGCCATGAAATATATGTTCCGAAAGATATATTCAGCGGCAGGAGTTCGTACTCCCCAGGGAAGACTACCAAGAATCCATGATGTACGGCATTCGTTTTGTACGGCTAGTCTAAACCGAATGTTAGAGTCTGGCATGAATCTTTATACGGCGATCCCGATTCTCGCGGCCTATGTAGGACATGTGAATTTGTCCGATACTGAGCGTTATATTCATTTAACAGAACATGGATACAGCGACTTTATCAAGAAAGAATCCAATCTAAGCAGCCTAATTCCGGAGGTGTGTGATGAAAACTAAACCACTATCCCACTATGTACAAGCCTATTTTTTATCCTATCTAATAGCACAAAGGGGATATGGCAGAAATACGGTGGCTTCCTATAGGGACACCTTTAAACTTCTGTTCACTTTTCTTGAGGAGAACAAATTGTCTGTCTCGAAGCTTTCCATAGAAAATGTTGACAAAAAGTGCGTTATGGAATTTCTTGATTGGCTGGAAAGCAGAAGAAAAAATGCTATATCCACGCGGAATGTACGCCTTGCACATTTAAAATCATTTTGGGGTTATGTATTGGCAACTACCCCAGAATGGGCAGAACATTGTAGCCAGATTATCCAAATCCCATTTAAAAAAACAGCAAAGAAACCCCCTGCCTATTTGACAGAATCAGAAACAAAACAGCTCCTGGGCATTCCAGATGGTAACGCACGATCGGGAATTAGACATATGGCTATGCTCTCATTGCTTTATGATTCGGGGTGCAGAGTTCAGGAGCTTATTAGCCTGAACACATCCGATATTACCTTGGGTGATATATGTAAACTTTTCGTAAAAGGCAAGGGCGACAAATATCGTGAAATACCTATAATGCAGGAAACAGGCAAAATTATCAAAAAATATATAAGCATATATGAACGTCAGCCTGAAAAACCATTGTTCTGTAATAGCAGGGGAGAACGATTAACACGGGCAGGTATCTCCCATATTTTGAACAAGTACCAGAAACTTGCCAAAGAGATGAATGATGAACCTTTTCAGGAAAATCTCTCACCACATCTCCTAAGACATAGCAAGGCAACCCATCTTGTTAATAATGGAGTAAGTATCTATAATATTAGAGATTTCCTTGGACATGCATCCGTGACAACAACCCAGGTATATCTAACGTCTAACCCGGAAGTCATGCGGGAAGCAATTGAAAAGGCCTCGCAAAAGATAGCACCGGACGGTGCAGATTATTTTTCTACCGAAGAAAAAGCAGATCTGATGTCCTTTCTTGAGACGCTTTTCTAAAATATATAATGTAAAGTTGGGGTTAGAGATTAGCATGATTCTATCTATCTTTAACTACCGGCTTTACATTAATCATTTCTTTTCATTAAATTTATAATGTAAAGATTTACATTACAGATTATCCGACACAACTATTTGGGTGGCACCACCAAAATATTCATATGCACGAATATGCGCTCCAATCCAGGAGTGTAAATCCATTGATAAAGTCGCTTCCGCATAGGAAAGTTGGCTGCACGGCAATGTCGCCACAAACACATACGCTTTCACTTTTTCCCCCGTATCCCTATCAATGATAAAGGCTGTGGATCCAGCCCAATCCACCTCTAAAATTTCTCCAGGCTTTCTGCGGATACGAAGGGTGGCTTTGTATTTCTGTGCATAATTGCTATAAAAGCGACTAAAACTTCTATATGAATATGGGATTTTATTATTCGCCCGGCTTTTTGCTTCATATTCATAGTGTAGTAGAGAAAGGGTAACGTTTGGTTTGGCCAACTCTTTATGAATGTATTCAAAGTCGATAAGCTGCCTACCAGAAGCCTCAAATGACTTCTCAGGAAAAAGAAATTCCTCAATCCATCTATCATTCATTTCCTCGTCTAACGGACAAGTCAATCCTTTCTTCTTAGCCAATTCGATGACCTCTGTTACTTTCTGTCGAGAGTTTCCAGTACTAGTGGCAATCCCCCTCATACTGATTCCATCATCATGTAATTCCAGTATCTTACGATATTGGATCATAAAAAAACCTCCTATATATAGTGTCATATCGCAAGATATGCTCACTAATTATACAGAAAGTAGATGGTGGTAAATAACCTGCCGATTAGTGGTAAATTCCTTGGCACTCCCTGGTAAAAACAATGGCAGAGGTGGTACATTTCAGTGGCCGTAATCATCTAATAAATTTAATTCTTGATCCTGTGCATGTACCCAACCTGGATTATTATTATATTCCCGCGCACCAATAACCAGCTTTATTTCATCCTTTTTATTAACAAACAGATTCACCTCTTAAGATTAATTCAAAACTAGTTTCTATCTTCATAATCAATTTTCCTTCTACAACTAACCTGCTTACTTTACTTCAATAAGAAAAAGCTATTCTCCTTCTTGAAGAATAGCTACCTTCAGCTTAACAAGTAATACTCAATATCTTTGGACTATTTTGTTCTCTGTCCCATTTAGAATTCTCTTTATATTATGTCGATGAAGAATGATTATTGATACATTTATTAGTAGAGAAAGTGCTATGATAACTTTATCTTCAAATATTAGACTGTAAATGAACAATCCTATACTAGCCAACATTGAACTTAGTGATACATACTTAGTAAATAATAAAGTTAACACAAACAAAACAAAACCAACTAAAACACCTAAAGGCGTCAAAAATAAGAAAACTCCAGTTGCTGTCGCAGCAGCTTTTCCACCTTTAAAACTAGCAAATACAGAAAATATGTGTCCTAATATGGCTAATAAACCACATACAATAGGGTTAACCGTAGAACTAAGTATTAGTGGAAGTAAACAAGCAAGTGTCCCTTTTAATATATCAGCAATTGCAACAATTACTCCTGCTTTTATGCCTAAAACTCTATAAGCATTAGTTGCACCAAGATTACCACTACCGTAATCACGAATATCTTTCTTATAAAACATTTTACCGATTACTAAAGCAAATGAGATTGAGCCTATTAAATAA
The DNA here is from genome assembly GCF_030915505.1 of Neobacillus sp. OS1-2. Lineage (GTDB taxonomy): Bacteria > Bacillota > Bacilli > Bacillales > Cytobacillaceae > Neobacillus. The sequence continues at coordinate 4,114,429 of NZ_CP133265.1, read as the reverse complement.
CTTAAAATCAGAGTTAAAATGTTCAAAGTAGTATTATCTCCTCACTTCGTTTGTTATTTTTAGTATTTCTATTTGTTGTATATCTTTTCCTGCAATCCTTATTAGATTAAACTGCCCCGTTAGCTCAACAGGAAAAAATGACCGCCGCAGCGACCATCCTCCTTAACAAAAGGACCCAATTAGTTTAAGAAGGATGTTTATATAAGTGAATAATATTCTGCAAAATATAAAATTCCAAACTTCCGTACAAGGAAAGTGTCTAACTCTGTTTCAGTATCTTTTTCAAATGGTGGATTTGTTAAGGTGTATGTTTTTGCATTTAACGTAGCCAATTTTTTCTTATGGAATCTATTATCAATTTTATTATCACTTATGTCTGTTATTAGAGCTTCTTTTGGATAACCCATTAATATTATATGAAACTTTAATGCTATTTTCGGCGTTGAATGCAACAACATAAAAATAACTCCTAATATTACTAAAATCGGAATTAATTTTTTCAAAAATACCACCCCATGTTTCCCCTCGAATTTTTGTAAAAGATACTCAAACCTATCTATTTTTTGGCTAATTCTTCCTTCACTCTTGGATTGTTAAATACTGCATTCAAATACAATTCTTAAGCTAATTTATTAATTTATTTAAGATTGTAGGCCACCAGTCCATAACCCCCCACTTTCTTCCAAGGCGAATTGCAATTGTATTGTTTTCTGGGCTAACATATAAAACTTGACCCAATGCCCCTAATGCAAAATAGTCATTATTCGTTTTGTTATTTAGATGTCCCCACCATAAATATTTATAATAAGCTTTATTTTGGTTAAACCACATTTTTCCCCAAGGATGTTTTTGATAATATCGAAAATGATCACTATTAGACGGCACATTATTTGGACTTACTGATTCCTTAATCCAATCTTGGCTAATTATCCGTTTCCCCTCCCATTCACCATTTTTTAAGTATAATCTGCCGAACTTAGCTAGATCTATTGCGGTCATTCCCAACCCGCTCTCAATCTTTTCAAATGAATATTTTTCACTATCTAATATCATAAAACCCGTAAATTCCATTCCTAACTGACTCCATATCTTCTCATAAAAAAAGTCTGTTACACTTTTACCTGTTGTCCTTTCAAGTATAAGCCCTAATATTAACAAATGATAATCATTATAATGAAAAAAGCTATCATTCGTATCTTCTACAACTGTTAGTGCCAATTCTCTTGCATTCGGATACAAATAAACTTTTGCTTCGTCTCTCCATGGAAAATGACCTTCCTTGAACTTTATTCCTGCTTCCATCTGAAGGAGATGTTTAATTCTACTATTTCTTAGTTTAATATCAGGTATATAAAAAGAAACGAAATCATCTACACTTTTTATATAACCATCATCAATAGCAATTCCAACTAGAGCAGAAATAAATGATTTTGTAATGGAGAACAACTTTTGAGGAGTCTCTCTTGTATGTCCATTAAAATAATCTTCATAAAGAATAGTATCATTTTTAATGATAAGTAATGCAGTAGTGCCTGTATTTTCCATAAATTGTTTAAAGTCAGCAATTCTTTTTTTCCCTTTATGTAAGTATTCAAGAGTGGAGAATTCCAGTTTATTTGGTGATTCTTTAAAAAAATATGGATTATTATCTACTGTTAGTTTCTTGGTTGAAAAGAACTGATAATCATTGTATGCCACTTTAAACTTATTTCCTAACATATATGAAAGATAAGTATGAATATAATTTTTTTGGTCCAATAGATATTTGTTATTGTCCATCAATTTTTCCTCCGAAAATCATTAATTTGGTCATTTGTGGTTAACTTTTTAGGCAACAAAAGCTAAGGAAATCACAAAATGACAGGAAAAGAATCATTGTTAACCTTGGCTCAGCTGTAAGTATTGCCCACATTCATTCAAGCCCAACTTTTAACCTAGGTAAAAAGTCCGCCTCCCTTGCAGTGCTTGCAGCTTTTTAGTCATATTCTACCATTATATTCTATTTTTCTAAATATTTTTTACAATGAAATATTACTTTCTATCTATAACTTTTAGCTTAAAAAAGGCCACCAAAAATGGCAGCTGGATCTTAAAGTAACGAACCCGGTAGTTCAAGAAGAAGTCTTGAAGTGATACAAATAATATAAATAAGAAGGCAACTATGCTAATCCAACCTATAACTTTTCGACCTTTCCGAAATTCTCCTAATCCCATTACTAACATAAATAAACTTAAGAAAACATCATATATGATTGGAACTCATGATTATTAGTAATCAATCCATATCCTGCGATAAAAGTAACGATTACTGCAAAAATTACTCTTAAAATCATTAACAATTATAAACGCCCCTCTATTACCTTTTTGCTATCCTGCTCCACTAGTTGAAGAAGCGACAGCTTTGTTCAGCTATCGCCCCCGTAAGTTCAATATGAATTTATAATGATGGGGGACTATCAGACAGACAAATCGATAAATTCTAGTTCCATTTCTGCTTCTGCTTTCGAACGATAAACGGTAATTTTATCATAGGGTTTCAAGTTGTCTTGCCACGATCCTATATTACTCAGAAAATCTTCTCCGTTTTCAGAAATTACCAAGCACTCTAAATGCCTATTGATATAACAAATTGGTGCGTCGCTTTCCAAATCACATTGTTGACCAACAGTTCCGATAAATCCACCTTTACTATCTTTTGCCATAATATCTACAAATGGAACTGTATAAAATTCTAAATGTGGAATATCATCGTCAAAGATAAATTGAATATCATAATCGTTAGCAAATTTTTGATACTCCACATTTTTATGATAAACACTCATAGAATAAATTGTTGTACCTGCTGGTATAACCTCAGCATCTTTTAAATTTACATTTATGGCTCCTGTTAATTCTGTTCTATCTAGATAAATTTTTCGCATCTCAACCTCCGTTAATCTTATTTTAAAGTAAATGCTCATTACTTTTGTGATTTCTTATTGAACTAACCTGCCCCTTTAGTTTAATAACGATAATAAATATAGGACTACCGAAACAACCCATTTGTTATGATGTTAAAGCCCCCGTTAGTTCAATAAGAATAATAAAAATAATCCTATGATAAAGAAATAACTAAACATAATATGAAAGTAAAACCTGATAATGGCGTCATAACAAATCTTTCTTTCTTACTCCGAGATAATAGATTTGCTACTGTATTAAGTCCGAGGAAAATTGTACTAATCCATACTAATATATTTGTAGATAAAAAATCCAAACCAATTAAGACATTAGTATGTTTTAGAAAAACAAAGCCCATAAAAAACAAAATCAAAGCATTTACAACACTCGCAATCCGTAATTTTTTAGGTAAAACTTTATAATATCCACCCATTGCAAATTCACCTAAAGGATATCCTAATGAAAGTAGCAATTGAAATACGGCAATGGACACAAACAAAATTGCCACAATAATTGATGACACATAGATAAAGTCCAATTCCATCCAATACCGCCCCTTCCTTATTCCTACATATAAAAAATATTTATAATATATAGATATTCATCGAGCAAGGCTTATTGAACTAATCTTCCCCGTTACTTAAATTAAAAACTAAGCATTGGTAGTCAAGAAAAAATACATTCCTAAAAGGATAACCATTATCAACAATATACCTACAAAAACACGTTTCATTTTTGCTTCCCCCTTTAATATGTATTGCTCCCTTAACCACTTATAGCTGTAAATTCTCCATTCTAATCGTATTATCCTTCCTCATCTAAACTGCTTGGTTAACTCAATAACAAAAAGGATCGCCGCAGCGATCCCAGTTCTTTAACTCTTGCACCCGTTACTTCATTAACAAAAGGGCATCAATCTGGATAAACGCCCCTCGTTAATGTATTAGAAAACTATGAATCCTTCTGTCAGTATCTAAGAGTGAAGATAAATTCTTCAATCTCCTCATTTCGTGCATTTGCAAATCCTTTATCTTCTCCTGTTAGTAGAAATCCACATTTTTCAAGAACCCGCCTCGATCCGATATTATCTTTTGCAGCATGAGCGTGTAAAGGACGTATTGTTACTAAGGCTAGAAATTGTCTAAGTGCATCCGTTGCAATACCTTTTCCCCAATGTTCACGGTCAATCCAGTAACTTACTTCACGTTTTTCAAACATTTCAAAGCTGGAGATATGGCCCACTACCTGATCTTCTAAAGTAATAGACTGCTTGATAATGGTTTCATCGGTTAGAATACGGTTCCAGTGCTGACAAAATTGATTCCAGTCTGTTGGATCTTTTGACGTGAAAGCTGCCATCTGATTGGCTATGTCATCTTTCTGATGTTCAAAAAATATTGGTAGATCATCAGATTTGATATTTCTAAGTATTACTTTATTCATAGTAGCCTCCTTTGACATTGTTTTTAAACTAAATGCCCCGTTAGTTCAATAAAGAAAAAAGCCACCTTGATTGGCAACTGGACCTTCGACTCTTGCACCCTGTAGTACAACAGGTTAACATTTGCAAACCATTAGGTGGTTCCCATCAAGGTCCTTGAAATTAAACCAGTGGTTATGCTCAATTTCCGTGGTAAATTCGACATTCTTCCTCTGCATATGCTCATAGGCTTGCTCTATATTGGTAGTGTTCAAATGAAAAGGTGGAGTTTTAAAAATATTGTCCTCTGAGTAGATCTTACTGTCTAATACAATTCCTGTTCCGTTCATTGGTAATAAATACAAATGACCAAATAATATTTCACCATCTACTGGCAACCCTAATATGTCACAATACCAATTACGAGCTTCTTCAATATTGCTTACAGGAATAAATACAGTACCAATTTGATTTAAAATAGGGTTCATAAATAACCTCCAAATTTTTGTTTTATAGGTTTAATCGTAATTAACTAATTATTTCCTTCTTGTTGAACTCATCTGCCCCGTTCCTTCAATAAGAATAGCTACCGAGAATGTCAGTTGATTTTTAACTCTTGCATCCTTTTAGCTTAATTAGTTTTGGTTCTATTCTATTTCTTTTTGAGCCTTTTTTAATATATTTAGTATAAATGGTCCCTTTGCTTCAGTATATGAAACTCTATCAAAGTGATACTTTTCAGCCATTTCCTTTTTTAATTGATGATACTTTTTTAGATCATCTGGGTGAGTTCTAAGATAATTCCTAAAAAGAAGTTGGTTATTCCAGTGTTCACTTTCAAATTCATAAAAATGTAAATGATGTGTTCCTGCTCTCCATTCGCCTTTTCTAAAAAAACGCCTTTCTGGAAATTCCTTATGTTGTCTACATTCATATCCAATTTGTTTTAAAGGCTCAATAAACTTGTCTACATCTTCTAAATTATTTACACCAACAGCAATATCCAATATAGGTTTGGCACCTAATCCATTTACCGATGTACTTCCTATATGTTCGATGGATATAATCTTACCATTTAGGATATTTATCAATTCACTTTTTTCCCTCTCAAAGTCCTTAGTCCAATCTGAGTTATAATCCTCAATTATTACAGTTCTAACCATTAAAATCCCCCCACTCACTCATTACAAATTCATTGAAGAAGAATATTGGTATTCATACTAAATAATTACTTTATATCGTTCCACGTCCCAAATGACTTTGAAGACCTTTGGCAGTCGTTGTTTTTCCACTCCCGGAGTTTCCTCGTATGATAATTAACTTAGATTCCACATTATCCCCCTACGCATCTGCAACTTCCTTTGATTTTACCAATATTTTCATTCGATACAGAAATAAATAATTCCTTCTTTCACTAATCTTCCCCGGTAGCTCAACAAGAAAAAAGGATCGCCGCAGCAACCCTATCGTAAACTCAAGCATCCATTAGCTGATGTAGGTCTACTTCCTTTTCCATTCTTCTGCCAAAATTCCATATACAACGTGGTCCACATAATGGTCATATATTTAGGTACACGAAATAGTTCTTAAGTACTAGAATAAAATTTATCCTTAAGTTCATGCTAAAAAGCATTGAAACGAAGAACTTATGGTGAAATATGGTAATAAGGAAATTTATATCTGGTATATTTTTGTATTTATTATAAATTTCTATTATTGGATTAGGGGACTAGCCAACCCATAACAATCATTTGAAATAGAAGGTAATTAAGGAGTGATCATATTAACAGTTCAAATCCAATTTCAATTTTTCAAATAGTTCTTCTAATCATAACTGCAGTAGGTTTAAAGAACCATGTATTTGCCATTCCTCCACTAATACAAACTGCCCAAAAAGACTCGTGGCTGAGTGTTATATTGGCACTGTTTATAACCTTACTTTGGTTGTTTATTATAATAGGCATTCACCAAAAAACGAAAAAGGAGAATGTTTTTCAATGGTTACTTAGACGTGTCAATAAGTGGGTTGTTTACATTATGATTGGGGTACTACTTATTGTCTTGACAATCATTTGTTCGGAAACTTTAAGAGAAACTATCACATGGGTGCATGTTTCATTACTCCCACAGACTCCAAGATCCGTTACAGCTATTTCTTTTGGAATAGTTTGTTTCTTAATGGCAAAAACAAATCTGAAGTCAATCTGCATCATTAATCAATCTCTTCTTTTTTTTATTGTCATACTTGGTTTTTTTGTTGCTACAGTCAATATTCAATATAAGGATTACTCCTTATTAAGACCAATTTTTGAACATGGCTATGCACCAATTATAAGGGGTATCATCTTTCCACTTTCTGGTTTTACTGAATTTTTTCTAGTACTGATTATTCAAGACAAAGTAAAAGAAACTCTTCGTTTTCGTCATTTTGTTATTACTGCTCTACTATTAACTGGATTAACGATAGGTCCTCTAATAGGAGCTATCATTGAGTTTAGTCAAGGAGAGGCGGAAAAGCTGAGATTTCCAGCTTATGAAGAATGGCAGCTTGTATCAATTGGACAATTTATTGAACATGTCTTTTTTTTCGTCATTTATCAATGGCTTTCAGGAGCCTTTATTAGAATAACTTTTTTATTTTATTTGATTAGGGAACTACTCGCTTTAAATAAAAACGGAAAGGTTATTATTTACGCTGTTTTTATTATTATTGAACTTCTCACGCTCTTTCCATTAAGTGACTTTAAGTATACTGAAATATTATTTTATGTTTTATTACCCTTTTCAGCTTGGTTTTTCCTTGGCTTTTCCATTCTGTTTTACTTAATTATCTACATAGCATCTAAAAAAGATAGGAGAGTTAAGAATGAGGCATAGAAAAAAGGCATTCATGGAATCTCAGCCACCCCTTAGAAAAACAAATGAGACATTTCTCCCACTACCTCCTTTAAATACACAAGCTCTAAGAGAAATATTTAGTAAATGTCCAGATATTGAATTTTCAACCTTAAAGTTTAAGCTCCATCCGGTAACATTTATTTATTGCTCTGGATTAATCAATACTGACCTTCTTTACGAGACAATTCCAAGTTTAATTGAAAAATTTTTCGAGAGGTTTAATGGAACTCTAACAACCGATGTCATTCTAGAAGAGCTCAATCTTCCTTCCATAGCAACTATTTCTAGTGAAGAAAATGTTGTATCTGACATATTTGCAGGAAAATTATTGATTGATTTCGGAATTTCTGGCACATTGTTCACGTTAGATATTGCTAAACGCCCACAAAGAGAACCATCTGAAACAAATACGGAATCTACAATTCTTGGACCAAGAGATGATTTTATCGAAGATATCAATATAAATGTTTCCTTAATTCGTAAACGATTACGTACTACCTCTTTGGTTTTTGAGGAATTCTGTGTAGGTAAAAGGACGAAGACAAAGCTATTACTTCTATATATAGATGATATCGCCAATCTGGATACGCTTGGGCAGATTAGGAATAAGCTTTCTTCTATTGATGTTGACGGCCTATCAAGCACCAATCAATTGGAAGAACTTATAAATAACAATAAATATGCACTTTTCCCCAGGCATAAATATACGGGTAAACCAGAATTTGCGGTGCAGACCCTATTAAGCGGCAGATTTGTCATACTAATTGATGGGGTTGCAACAGCATTTATTACACCAATAAATTTTCACCTTTTATTTAAGACCAATGAAGACAAGGAAATTAGTTATATCTATGTTTCTCTTGAGAGGTTGTTACGAGTCTCAGGTTTACTAATTTCCACCTTATTTCCTGGCATTTGGATTGCATTAACTACCTTCCATCAGGATCAAGTACCATTATCATTGCTGGCTACGGTTGTCGAAACTAGAAGAGGTGTACCCTTTCCCGCGGCCGTAGAGGCCTTTGCCATGTTATTATTATTTGAACTATTTAGGGAAGCCGGCGTACGTCTTCCCATGGCAATTGGTCAAATTTTGAGTGTGGTTGGAGGATTAATTATAGGAGATGCAGCCATAAGTTCCGGATTAACAAGTCCTTCTATGGTAGTTGTAATTGCTTTATCGACTGTAGCCACCTTCACCCTGGTTGATCAATCATTAATTGGTACCCTTTCGATTATTCGTTTCTTATCTATAATTATGGCTTCATTATTGGGCTTTTTTGGGGTACTACTCTCCTTTTTTTTACTTTTAAGTTATTTAGGAAGTATTCAAACTTTTGGGGTTTATTATTTAGATGGTATGAACCAATTTAACATATGGACTTTCCTTAAAACCTTTTTTAAGCTGCCTGCGGGAGCTATGAGGAGACGGCCAGAGGATCTTAACCTAACAGATGATACAAGAAAAGGTGAATAAATGATAAAACGAAAGAGAAAGTATAAAATATCGACTTGCTTTAGTTTTATTTTATTTCTAATTTTTCCACTATCAGGCTGCTGGGATTCAAATGACCCAGAAAAAATGGTGTATACGCAAGGCATTGGAATTGACTATAAAAACGGTATATATATTATCCATACACAGCTTATCAATTTAACTTTATTAGCAAAGCCTGGTTCTGGAGGGGGTGCCGACAAACCTTTAAATTCAGAAATAGGTAAGTCCTCAGGTAATTCAGTTGAAGATGCCATTTTCAATTTATATAAAACCTCCCAACGTCGGATTCATTGGGGACATCTTTCTTATATTTTTTTAACAAATCATGCATTGGAGCAAAATGGTTTGCAAAGTATTATTGACATCATTACTCGTTATAATGAAACCCATTATCATATTTGGATTTACGGTACAAAAATACCCATATCCAAAGTGATGAATACCATTCCACCCATTAATATGTCCACTTATCTATCTCGATTAAGTGATCCGAATGCAGCATTTGAACAGTATTCATTTATTCAACCCATGGATATGAGAGAAACGATCATTTCCAATTATGTTCCGCCAAATGAGATAGTACTTCCCTTTGTTACTTACGACAAAAATGATTGGCACGGAGATGGAAAGCCTCGCAATATAGCAGTGATAAATGGCATTTCTATTGTGGGGGACAATACTTTGAAGGGACACATCATTAATAATGATATTAAAGGATATAGATGGATTGAAAAAAAGTTTAAACGAACAGGATTAAGTGTTCAGAAGAAAGGAAATGAAAATTATGGTTTAACCATTACCAAGCGAAAAGTGAATATAAAACCTATTATTATTAATGGGAATGTTCAATTCGATATTAAAATAAGGACTAAAGCCGTTATCAATAGACTTGAAAAAACCATTTCAACTTCACAGTTAAGTTTGGAAGCTGAAAAAATAATTAAAAAAGAGGTACTAAGAACGTATCGAAAAAGTCTCGAAATTAACTCAGATCTATATCAATTGTCAAATGTACTTTATAAGAATAATTATGTGTTTTGGAAAAAAATCCAAAAAGGAGGAGAAATACCTTTAACCAAAGATTCAATTAGAAATGTAGATGTAAAAATGGAAGTTGTAGATGGAGGAAAAAAACGCAAAATACCTTCACTAAAATAATAACTCAACCTTCGAAGAGTGTGATATTTTATAGTAAACATCGTTGGTCACTTAGCAGAAACGCAAAGAAAAAAGCTGACAGATAATAAAAGGGCTAACACATTCAGATAGTTAGTTCTGACAAAGTTTACTATTCCTACAAAAGTAACTTTAGATGCCTCCTAATTAAATGGGAGGTTCATTTTAGTTTAATCTAAACTCATAGTAAGCTATCCAGGAATAGTTACAATGATTTGAGCAGTCAATAAAAGAAAAAACCGCACCATCACATGGCACGGCTCCTTTAAGCGATATTAAAATTATTCAAACGCTGGAATAGCTGTTTCATCATAATTTTTTTCTAAAAATTCACGTACTTCCTTGCTTGTCATCGCTTTTGCTAGCTTTTGAATGGCCTCTGAGTCCGCATTATCCTTACGTGCAACGAGAGTAATCGCAAAATCATTTTCAACGCCTTCCGTTAGAAGAGCATCACTTTTTGGTGTCAATCCTAGCGGTGCGGCATAAGCAGGCGTCATCACGACTGCATCGGCATCGTCATACATTCTCGCTAACATTAACAAATCTACTTCTTCAAATTTATATCCTTTTGGGTTATCTTTAATATTTGCTTTTGTATAATATGGCCCCGTTTTTTTCTCTAACGTTATGACACCATGTTGAGCTAACAATGATAATGAACGATCAATGTTGGAAACATCATTGGCAATGGCAATGACAGCCCCTTCAGGTAATTTATCCATTGAATTGAATTCTTTTGAATATACACCATAGTTGGCAAAATATATAGGTTTAACCGGCACTAATTCTGCGTTATTGTTTCGGTTAAATTCCTCCATATAGGGAACATGTTGAAAGAAGTTTGCATCCACTTCCCCTGCTGCAAGGGCACTATTTGGCTGGACATTATCACCAAGTACAACTAACTCAAGATGAATGCCTTCTTTTGCAAGTTTTGTTTTTGCAATTTCAACAATGTTCGTCATTGGTGGTATTAATGAAGCGACTTTGATGGTCACTTCTTCTTTCTCCTTATTTTGTGTTGTTTCTTTTTCGCTGGTTTCATTCTTTTGACCGCAACCAGCTAAAGTGAGAAGTAATAAGGTTAGTAAAAGTAATAATTTTTTCATTTTGTCTCCCCCTGTTGTTATCTTTTATCTATGATTCTCGAAACTGTTGTACCTGTATATTGAATGAACTGCACGAATATAATCATGATAATAATCATATATATCATTAATTCTGTTTGAAACTGCTGATAACCATACCGAATCGCAAAGTCTCCTATTCCACCTCCTCCGACCACCCCCATGATCGTCGAATATGAGATAAAACTAATAATGGACGTGGTTAACCCGAGTACTAGTCCAGAGCGTGCCTCGACGAGTAGAAACTTAAAGATTACCTCTTTCGTAGATGCACCCATGGAAATCGCGGCTTCCATGACACCCTTAGGTACATCCAATAACGATTGTTCGACTAGCCGTGAATAATGGGCAACGGCAATGATGGATAAGGGAATAGTTGCTGCAGCTGTTCCAATGGCCGTCCCAATGAGCAATCTAGTGAATGGTATTAGAAATACTACTAAAAGCAAAAATGGAAAGGAACGAATGATATTGACCAGTAAATTTACGATCGAGAAGATGAACTGGTTTTCAAGCAACTGGCCCTTCCTACAAAGATACAGTAAAGTTCCTACCGGAAGTCCAATCAATACAGCAGCTAGTATTGAAACCCCAACCATTATAAAGGTTTCTCCGATTGCATTCCATATTTCTGCTTCATATTGAATTAAAATCTCAGGCATTGTTGCTATCACTTTCCTTTTTTAGTTGTTCTACAAACCAAGCTGGATTACTATTCAAGCTTTGTAACCCTTTTGGTTCATTAACCAATGTATCATAGACTTGACCATCTGCCATAACCGTTACCCGATGACAGATACTCTTGATCACTTCCATCTCGTGACTGACGATGACAATGGTTACACCTAGACTTTTATTTATATCTTGTAATACAGAAAGAATCTCTGCCGTTGTATTCGGATCAAGGGAGGAGGTTGGTTCATCACATAACAACACTTTGGGACGATTTGCTAAAGCCCTTGCAATGGCAACACGTTGTTTTTGTCCGCCACTTAATTGGGAAGGATATTTATTCTGTAAACTCTCCAATCCAACAAATCTTAGGCATTCCATAACACGGCTATGGCGAGTTTGCCGTGGGATTTTTGCTAGCTCTAACGGAACAGCAACATTGTCAAAGATCGTTTTATTGGACACTAAATTAAAATGTTGAAAGATCATCCCAATCGATTGACGTGCTAGTCGAAGGTCTTTACTAGCCAATTCTGTTAAGAATTGTCCATTCACTTCCACTTTACCCTCATCAGGTATCTCCAATAAATTCATTATTCGCAACAAAGTAGACTTCCCAGCTCCACTTGCTCCAATGATTCCATGAATTTCTCCTTTTTGGATGGTTAGAGAAACCGACTTAATCGCATCAAATTGGGAAAATCTTTTCGTCACTTGATGTAATGTAATCATAAAATAACCTCTTTCTACTATCTGAAAGGTGTAATAACAATGCACATTATAGCTTACTAAACGGAAGCTGTCATTTATCGAATCTTTTTCGAGTGGTGTCTGATAATGTCTATACTAACGCTACCCGTTACTTTAAGTGCACTATTTCACAATTTTTATCAAAACTACACCTTGTTTCTCATCAGTTAAAATCTTTTGATTTAAGAGGTTTCAAATTTTTTACATATTATTCACCTCTGAGAGAATAATAAAAAAATGAACAAGTTTGTTTATTGGAGGAAAAATCTTGGAGACAAATAACCCCATTCGATTAACTGCTCCAGAAATGGCAAGCCTTTGGACTCAATACATTTTTGATACCATGTCCATTTGTTTTTTTCGTTATGCACTGGAGCATATCGTAGATCCTGATGTCAAATCGATTTACCAAACATCCTTGGGAATATCCCAAAAGCATGTTCAAAAAATTACAGAATTCATGTTAAATGAAAATTATCCTATTCCACATGGGTTTACAGAAAAAGATGATGTAAACATTCAGGCACCTCGCCTTTTTCAAGACCCGTTCTACCTAAATTATATTTATATCATGACTTTGCAAGGCATGACTGGATATTCTTTGTCTGTTGGTACTTCGGTTCGTTCTGACTTACGGAAGTATTACATAACCTGTATGTCCGAAACGATGGAGCTTTTTGATCAATCCATTGATTTAATGCTTTCGAAAGGACTTTTTGTACGACCTCCTGTTATTTCACCACCCGAATCAATCGATTTTGTAAAGCACCAAAGTTTTTTAACGGGATGGTTGGGAGATCGTCGTCCTCTGAATGCTATCGAAATAGGAGATATTACTTTCAACATGCTTAAAATGCATTTACATGCTGCTTTAAAAGTGGGATTCATCCAAGTAGCCCAATCCAAAGAGATTCGTCAATATTTCATGAGGGGTCTTGACATTGCCAATAAACACATAAAAATATTTGAATTGGTATTTAAGGAAGATAAATTGAATTCGCCTGTTTCTTGGCAATCGATGATCACGAGCTCTACTTCTATTACCTTTTCAGATAAATATATGATGTACCAAATTCTATTGTCTACACAATTATCCCTTTCATTTTATGGTTCCGCTTTGAGTGTCAATTCAAGAAGAGATTTAGGTGCTCATTATATACGACTAATTTTAGAACTTTTACAATTTGCAGAAGACGGAGCAAACCTAATGATAAAAAATGGATGGTTAGAGCAGCCTCCAACAGCAAGTGACCGTGACTCGCTCACCAACAGGAAGGAGAATTAAATAATATGTGAAAACTGGACGCTAGGAACGATTCCTAGCTTTTTCATTTGCTGCTCATAGGGCAAAGAAAACAAAATTCCATCTCCCTTGTTCCACTTAACTGCTTCGCTAGCGCACCAAGAAAAAGAGTCGCAACTACGACTCTTTGTTAAACTCACTCAAGCACCCTTTAGTTCAAGTAAGCGCTAGTGCAATTTTTATTTATTCATCTTCTCCTTTCACCAATACTATTACTTTCTTCTTTGGCTTCCAAAATGCATATTCCTCAGACAATCTTTCTACTGAATTTGAAAATGGTAGGTACCAACTAGGGTCATTGGCATTTGCCAACAACGGATCCTATAAAACATCTTTTGCATGAACCATAACCAACACTCCTAATTTTTATATACTGTTTTTTCTATGTAGTATTGTTGCATGCTTCTGGTGGGATTTATACTAATAATGATCGTTATACTGCATTGGATTTTGCACCCAATTATTTGAAAGGAATGTTTACTAATATTATGGGATTTAGTCAGTTTAATTTGGTGTGTGCGCAAGGGACGGATGTTTTGTCCGCAGATGAGGTTTGGGAGACAGCGGACTTGAGTTTGGAGGAAGGTTTTAGGCATTTTTATAAGGAATGATTTTATGGTCTTAGGTTAGACCGTGAATTTTTTGAAGAAAAAGCCATAGGTTTCACTCCAAAAAACGCCCCCTACAATAAAGTTATAATAAAAAAAGTGTAGGGGACATTGGAATAAGGGACAGATTATATTTTTAAGTGGCGGACTTGCATAATTAAAATAAGGAGGGATGATAATGACTAGTAAGGAAGAAAAGTTATAAGGTATAACAGGAGCTTCAAGTGGATTTGGTGTTTTTACGGCTCTAACACTTTCAAGAACTGGGTCTTTGCGGATATGCAGGAAATAGATTTTCCTTTTTTAGAAGAGGCTATTAAAATAGGAAGGTGTTTTAGATTATGCTTAATGAAGTTGCAGGTATTAAAATTCCGGATACTATATTAGCAAGGAATGCACAAGATATTTTAAGAGAACACGGAGGTGATTTATTATGGAACCATTCAAATCGTGCATTTCTATTTGGTGCCATTACCGGTAAAAGAGCCAATAAGAAATTTGATTTAGAGTTACTATATATCAGTGCATTATTCCATGATTTAGGGTTAACAAAGGAGTATAGTAGTCCAGATTTACGGTTTGAAGTAGATGGTGCAAATGCCGCAAGAAGCTTTTTGCTACATTATCAAGTTCCAGAAGAGTCGATCCGTCTTGTTTGGGATGCAGTGGCATTGCATACAACAGTTGGTATAGCGGAACATAAAGAATCTGAAGTATCATTACTGAACTCAGGTGTATCTTTAGATGTGGTTGGGAAAGGTTTTGAACAATTTCCAGTTGATTTGATAGAAGAAATTATAAAAGCATTCCCACGTAATAATTTCAAACAAGATATGATTCCTGCTTTCTATGAAGGTTTTAAGCACAAACCAGAAACCACCTATGGTAATATGAATTCTGATGTCATTAAATTCTTTGAACCGAACTATAAACAAAAAAATTACTGTGAATTGTTATTACACTCACCCTGGAAAGATTAATCATACAATAAAACACATTAGTCTGATCTAAGTTTATATAACCAGTTTTTCCACCCAAATAAAAGTTGAAGTTTTCCGGTTGTTAAAATATTCCGAAATACTATCCTAGAGTGGAACTTAAATATGACTGTATCTAGTGATATTCTCAAAAAATTAGGTAAGGTCATCTTGACCTTTCCTATTACAGTTCATCTGCGAACACGTGAGAAATTCGGATTGAAGATTACTATGGTTATTGGGTTTTTTATTCTCGGTAGTTTAGGAATATTGTTCTACCTTAACACATCAGTAAATGGAAGTTATTGGTCAAGTGTATTTTTAGCATTACTATTAGCCGTTCTCGGTAACGCCCTTGCTTATCTGCCAGCTACCACAGCCGCAGTATCCAATGCTAAAACAGAGGAGTCTTGCTTTAAATCTGGATTGTATAATACTACTTACCAGATTGACTCAGCATTGGCTCCTCTCCAAGTGGCAGCCTTAGAAGAGAATTATATAGAAAGTATTTTTAAGATGGATTGGCAAAAGGCAACGGACAATCCGCTGCCTTTTCACTATTGCCCATCGTTAGGTTCCAAGTTCTTTTCCATAACTACTGTTTTAACAGGGAAACCATTAGGATTGATGACAACTTCTTCTTTAGAAACACTATATCCCATCGCCTTGTATAAACTTATATTTTTAGGTAACGAAGCCCGAACTCGGCATTTCATTTTCAGTTTTCCATTTTCATTAGCATATTTCTCAAGCCACAATAATATAGCTTTAGCAATCCCCTTTCCTCTTGCGTGTGGTGTTACAGATAATCTTGAAAAGTATAATGAATCACCTTTAATTGTAAATCTTGAGGAACCTAAGGGCTCACCATTTACGATGCACAATAAGGCATTTTGTGAACCGTTTTCAAGTACATTTAGTAAAGAATCTAATGATTCATTTAATGCACTTGAAGGAACTTCAAGTAATCGATATTCTTCAAACGCATCTAACATAAGCTTATGAACAATTGGAGCTTCTTTCTCATTTACTAACCTTATTTCTACATTCATATTTCTCCCTCCTACTACAACCCAAGAAAACCATATACTTATTTATATAATTATTAATACCACATTAAAACTCGATAGATGATACTTTTGTAAGGAAATCTAACGAAGTTTTTTTAGGTTAAACTATCTTTTCACTTTAATTTGTTTTGTTTCTTTTTCTTTTTTAACTATCCTGCTTCGCTAGCTCAATACCTAACGTTTTCATTTCTACTATTTTAGAAACAAATGCGAAGGAATTAGAGGAAACACCATGGGGCCCAACGAATACTTATTATAACGTAGCACTAAAAGTACTCTTAGGAGCGATTGGTATGAAACTGGCGATTTTATCGGATATTCATGAAGGATTAAATCGAAAAAATACGAAAGCCGATATCATGGGGATTTTAAAAAAATGGATAACAGCCCATTTACCTGATGTGTTTATTACGAATGGCGACATAGCTGTAGGACCTGAAAAAAGCCTTGCCCTTTTGAATCAGCTACAAAATGAATTTCCGCAAACCAAGGTTTTATTTGTTCATGGAAACCACGATATTTATCACGAGAATTCAAACTTCGCCTATGAAACGTTACTTACATTTCCGGGCAACCTTGGAAATGGTCCGGTGGAATTAGGTGAAAATTGGGTGCTTATAGGTGATGGCGGCTGGTATGATTACACCTTCGGACTCGAAGAATACACGAAAGAACAATTTTCGCTTGGTCAATACAATGACTTCACATGGCCAGACAAGAATTATGCCCACTGGCCAGGGCCTGATCAGAAGGAAACCGAGCGATATCTCACACAACTGGAGCAGTGGTTAAGGAACTATCATGATAAAAACATCATCATGGTAACCCATGTTGTTCCCTTCTCCCATTTTGTATTGTGTAAGGGGGATCCAAGTTGGGATTTTTTTAATGCGATGATGGGGAGTTCGCATTTCGGGGAACTAGCCATAAAATATGGTGTAAAAAAATATATTTTTGGACATGTTCATTCACGATTCCATGAGCAATATAAAGGGATTGAAATGATATGCAATCCGTTAGGCTACTATCCACATGAATGGGATTGCAAATCTGCGGAGGAAGAGATCCCTTTAAGAATCAAAGTAATAGAGATTGAATAAAAGACCTATCCGTAAGTGAATAGGTCAGTCTTTTCCTATGGTCCGTATTTACTGCGTCAAATCCCTAGATACTTAAATTTAATTCTAACCATTCATCCGATTCTTTAAAACCAAACATCTTATATACTGGCCTACCTAGTTTGGAAGCTCCAAGCCATATTTTTCTTATGTCTAAGTTTTTAGCTTCCTCCACCAGCATAGTCAACAGCTTAGTTGCGATTCCTTGTCCACGGTATTTCTCATTCGTATACATATTGGTGACATAAGCCTTTTTTCCACTCTTATTGGTATACGATGGAGGGAATTCATAAACAATTATTGCACCACACGCAATAATTTCTTCATTCTCCTCCACTAACCACTGAATTAAAGAAGAATCACTAAGTTTATTTTTAAAGAAAACAGTAAGTTCCAGATCAATGTCTGTAGTAGGATTAATTCCCTCATCCATTAATTGCCTTTTTCTCAAATCTATTAAGGCCTTTATGTCATCGATAGTTGCTTTACGGTAGTTCAAGTTCTAACCACTCCTTAAAAATTTGCATGACCAAAATGCTACACGAATACTAACAAAATGTTCTTCATTATGCAACTGAAACCACCTGTGGTTTTTTCTAGTCCATTATTACCTTTTCTATTTTTTCACGAGCCCCGGCGCGCCAGCCTTTTACGGCAGAAACAGACACTTTCTCCAATGCGGCCATCTCACTTATAGATAGGCAATAAAGGGCCGAATAGATGACCCATTTTGTTTGGTTGGGTGTAAGGCCAGAGCAATATGAGCGAAGCGTTTCTTCTTCTAATGGGCAAAGGGAAGAGTGATCTACAATGATGCTCCAAAACTCTTCGCTTGGATAAAGATTTCTTTCCGCGTCCTTGCGGCGTTTCTTCAGTTCCATAAGCAGATACCCTTTAATATACATGTAAGCATAGCTGGCAAGCCTCCCCTTCCCCTCGTCAAAGCGGCGGGAGGCTTCCCAGAGGGCAATAAGCCCCAGCTGGTAAAGTTCTTCTTGGTCCTTATAAATGTGTAATGTGTGAATGATTTTATTGATCATTGGCTTATACTGTTCGGCTAACTGCTCAAAGCTTTCCATTGGCAGAACCCTTTCAGAAAGCGCGCTTTACCTTGTATTCCCGGGTACCTTTACCATAACGGGTTACGAACAGTTGAGCGAACGTGACAATTTCACTTTTAGCTGAGAAATATGCCTTAAACGATCAAAAACCACGTTCAAAAATGACGTTTGAACATGGTTTTTGCCTTTTTTCAATGAATTTCCTATGAATTGGTAGAACGCAATGAAGAAGGGGGAGGGGACAGGATACTTGTCCGGTTTCATCTTTGCCATTTGGAAAAGAAGCCGAAACATAAGGACGGATCAAATTTTCACTCATCAGCATCAGATTCTTTGTGGATAAACAACGTGGGAAGTAGATCTGCGCTGCCAGCTTTGTTAAATAAAGGAGAAAGAACTATTTCACTATCTGTCATTAGATAGGGATAGGACTTCATTAATTGTAGGAGCGAACCCGCTTTTAGTAAATTTGCATCATATACACAAGTAAATAGAATGTTTCTGTTACTTAATAAACTAATGGACTCCTTTAATTTAGTCTGATCCATAACAATCGTACTCTGAACCATACGACACCCTATAAATAAGGAGGCATCCTTATTAAGACCAGACACAATGGAAGAAATTCGTGTGTCTATTTCATCTAGGTCGCATTCATGGTTTATAAAATAAATATGATCTAGTAAATCATCTTCAGGTAAGATCAATTCCAGCTTTTCTTTTATGCGGCATATATTATCCTGAGTATCAAAGATCATATAATGCTTCCCTTTCTCATATGCGACTAAAATGAACGTTATCACATGTTTAAGATAATCATCAAAATTTGTGGATACATAGAGAATTTGACAATTTTTTTCACTTTTAAAAACCTCTGCTATTTTTAGTGTATCTGGTCCAGTGATTAGCTGTTGTGAGTTATTGAAGTCCACTTCTGCCGTTTCATGAAAAAATAACAAAGGATCAAAATCTAATGCCGTTGCAATCGTTTTTGCAATGGCAATACTTGGCGTTCTCTTCCCATTTTCAATAAGTGTATAGTATGACCTATCGATAAAGGCAATTGTTGAAATCTCCTTTTGGGTCATTTTTTTCATTTTTCTAAGTTTCATCAACCATTCTCTCTTCATAAACACCTCCAACGGATACCCAATACTTCTATTCATTGAACTGTTTCATTATCTATATAAATGTGACAAACTGTAACATTAGCAACTTACCATTTTCGTTCATTTAGCGCACTTTTTCATTAATAAAAAACTTCTACGAGAGGCAGCCTTCAATCAAACCCTTGGTAATTATGGGTTAATTGGATAAATTTAACTAGTATTTCAAACTTTTATTTTAAAGGGTGGTATGACAAATTGCAATAGTTCAATAGTTTAATTCTTGAACTATTGGATATAGTTGTTATTCCTCCTCTTCAACATCCCCCATGATAAAACTAAACACATTATTCATCCAACTTCGTGTGCTGTCGCTCTCTTGACTCTCTCGTTCTTTTTCTTCCATATTAGGAGTTGCAGTAAAGATTTTCATCCGATTCGTTTCATTTCTTATCAGGTCATAAACGGCCTCAAGTGTCCCTTCTGGTGCTAAATAGGTGGTATCTAATAATATTGTCCAGTCTGCTAATAAGTGTTCTCTTCTCTCTTCCAAATGAGAATTCAGCCAATCTGGAACAGAGTATTGTCTTTTCTTCAGCCGTTCCGCGATGGCATCGCGTTTTGGATTTAGTGAAATGTGAAAAATAGACGTTTGATCGTCCAATTCGATTTCGTGCAATACCTCTAATACTTGTTCTTTAGAAAAAATCGTGTTTCCGAAAATAAATACTACTTCCATGCCATTTTGTAGTAATACGTTGGCAAGATAACCTGTATTCTGCCTAGCTGATTTCCATAGTTCCATGTAATTGGGTGCAGCAAACAAAGGATCGACAAAGCAATAGACATCATCAATTTCGATTCCTGCTACCTTAAAATTAAATCTTTCACCTAAATGTTTTCTTAACCGCAATCTCATCGTGGACTTCCCTACCCCAGAAGGTCCACTGATAAGAACAACTCTTTTTTTCATCCATTTTCCCCTTCCCATCTTTTATCATCGTTGTCTTGCAGGAATAATAAAATTCCCTCTACTAATGAAATACGAGGCTTCCAGCCAGGTAGTATCTCTCCCTTTGACCATGGAATCATTATTTCTCCAGGCCGATACTCAAGGTCTCCCCATCCTACGGAAATTTTCTTACCAGCTGTTTGCCCAACTAGCTGCACAAGATCTTTTAACTTGATAGGCTTACCACTACTGACAGCGTATCTTTCAAATCCTTTTCCTCTCCCTTCAACTAAATAGGAGGCTGCTACAATGAATGCATCAATCACATTATCTATATACAATAGGTCTAAGAGCTGTTCACCTGGTGACATGGGGAGAACGTACCCTTCCCTCATGGCTCTGTTAATTAAATTCATGATCTTATTCCTTGGGTCATTAGGGCCAAAGTTATCAAATAATACGAGGTTTATTACATTAACGTTATGAAATTTGGAATAGTAAAGGAGGATATCTTCGAAGGCTTGTTTAGTTGCTGCATATAAACTATTAGGTAGATAGGACTGTTGACCATAATGTTGGGAATAGGAACTGGTATTGATGATATTTTCGACCCCATAATGGCCCATAGCTTCAGAAAGAAACGTACCCAATAACACATTACTGTCAATCATATGTTCAATGTCGCTTGCCTCAATCGTAACGGAGGCAAAAGAAGCTAAATGAAAGACAAGGTCAGGCTTCGCTTTTTGAATGGCTTGACAAACCGATTCATAGCTCCCATCAAAAACATGGACAATTAAGTTATCAATTATAGGATCCAGCAGGTTCGTTTTTGATGTTGATCTTACTAGAATATGCACTTGACATCCTTCGGCTAGCAATCTCTTGGCTAGGAGCGCGCCAATATATCCTGTGGCTCCAGTAATGAAAACTTGAGCATCTGCTAACTCTTTAGCCATTTGAATGGTTCCTAGATCCTTGTTCGATCATAAATTGTTCGATTTGCTGTATAGAGATCGTAAGGATGTTGTCATTTTTCTCATGTGCTTTATGCCATTCCACTATTTTCTCCAATGCTCGATCTAACCGCCACACCGGTTGCCAGCCTAGCAAACTTTTTGATTTAGCACAATCTAACATAAGTAAATCTGATTCTTGATATAATGGCTGCTGATATTTTTCAACCTGCAGCTTGCCTCCCCATAGATTCTTAACTCGATCAACGACTAGACCTACAGGTTGGCAATCATCAAAATCTGGC
This sequence comes from Neobacillus sp. OS1-2, assembly GCF_030915505.1. GTDB lineage: Bacteria > Bacillota > Bacilli > Bacillales > Cytobacillaceae > Neobacillus. The sequence goes on along the minus strand of NZ_CP133265.1, from coordinate 4,092,489 downwards.
CCAAAATTCCATGGTTGGGCAAATAATTCTCCTTGTTCATATAATTTTTCTGCTACTAATAGGTACCCACTTAAAGGCTCTAGTACATGCTGCCAAGGCCTGATGGCATTTGGTCGTCTTAGAAAAATAGGCTTGTTTGTCAAAAGAGAATCCAAGCACTGCGGAATGAGACGCTCGGTTGACCAATCTCCTCCGCCAATAACATTACCTGCCCGAGCAGAGGCAACTGCGACACCGTGTTCGGCTATTTTTGATGGTGGAAAGAATGATTCACGATACGAATTTGTTACCAACTCGGAGCATGCTTTGCTTGCAGAATAGGGATCTTTGCCTCCCAATGAATCTGTTTCGCGATACCCCCAGACCCACTCTTTGTTGTCATAGCATTTGTCCGTTGTTACATTCACAACCGCTTTAATGTTGCTCCCTTTTTGAACGGCTAATCGAATAGCTTCAAACAAATGTACGGTTCCCATTACATTCGTTTGGAAGGTACCGACGGGATCATTGTAGGATTCCCCAACAAAAGGTTGGGCAGCCATATGAATAACGATATCCGGATTCGTTTCATCCAGAAGGCTGCTTAACTTTGCGAAATCGGAAATATCCCCAATATGTGAATCTACTAATTTATTTACCTGACATACTTCAAATAAACTGGGAATGGTGGCAGGTGCTAACGCATACCCTGTAACCTTTGCTCCCATTTGTGATAACCATAAACTTAACCAGGATCCTTTAAATCCTGTATGACCTGTCAGAAAAACTCGCTTCCCTTGCCAAAATGAGCGATTTATCATACGACTACCATACCTTCCACGGTGGATTTCCAGTTTTCCACAGGTTGTCTAATTGATTTCGATCGTTAAGAGAATCCATTGGTTTCCAAAACCCATGATGTTTATAGGCGACTAACTGTTGCTCTCCTGCCACCTTTGGTAGAACATCCGTTTCAAAAACAGAACTATCACCACTGATAAAATGAAACACAGCTGGTTCGAGAACAAAGAAACCTCCATTAATCCAGTTTCCATCCCCTTGTGGTTTTTCAATAAACTCCTTTATTGTGTTGTTCTCGCTAATCGCCAGCGAACCAAATCTTCCTTCTGGCTGCACGGCAGTTACAGTTGCCATTTTTCCATGTAGTTTATGGAATTCCAGCAGTTCTAAAATATTTACATTTGATAGCCCATCACCATACGTCAGCATAAATGTTTGATCCTCTATATATGGTTGAATCCTTTTCACTCTCCCCCCTGTCATGGTATCTAATCCAGTTTCCACCAACGTGATCTTCCAAGGCTCGATATTTTTTCTTTTAATCTCAAATGATTTTGATTCATTAGATAGATCAATAGTGACATCTGCTTGGTTTAACGTATATTCCATGAAATACTCTTTAATCATTTGACCCTTGTAGCCAAGACAAATGATGAAATCATTAAAGCCATAGGAAGAGTAGATTTTCATAATATGCCATAATATTGGCATACTACCTATTTCTACTAAAGGCTTCGGCTTCTTGAGTGTTTCTTCACTTAATCTGGTTCCAAAGCCTCCAGCTAAAATGACAATTTTCATCAATATCCCTCCTTTTTTATTCAAGTTATACTATGTATCAATTCTGAAATCATTTGGACAATTTGTCTATTGTGGCTAATTGTCACATAAAAGGTGGATTTTGGACAAAATATTATCTTAGACCATGTCAATTATCGAAAATATACATAAGCTAACAAGACTAAAACGGAAGGAAGGTAGATATCTATTGGAACTGTCAAGTTTGATACGATATTTTCAACTTAAATACCCCATTTTAAACTGGGGGCAAAGCAAATCGGAGGTGATTGGAAAGACGTCAGACAATGATGATTCCTTTCATTTCTGTGTGATTGCGAGTAAGGATTACACGATTAAAGTAGTAGCCCAATATGAATCCCTCTGCACCCATTCAACCAAGTTTAAACTATGGGTTTGTTGTATCGATTCACTTGCTTACGAAACACTAAAAAAATTAAATCTCGAGCATATGATTCTTTTTTATGTAGAACAGCTTGAAGACCAAACCTTACGAACGATTCGAAATCAACGGAAACAAAATGAATACTGCTGGACTTTAAAAGCACCATTAATCCATTACTTACTAACCACATTTAAACTTAAGTCCATCGTATATTGTGATGGCGATATATTCTTTTTCTCTGATCCAGGTGAAATCTTTAAAGAATGGGGAAAAGCTTCTGTCTATTTATGTCCTCAACGGGATGTAGATTGGGTAGAAAAGAAATACGGAAGATTCCAAGCGGGGTTAATCGGTTTTCGGAATGATGATAATGGATTAAAAAGCTTAAAATGGTGGCGAAACAGGTGCGAAGAATGGTGTTTTGCAGAACCGGATAACAATCGATTTGGGGATCAAAAATATTTAGATAAAATTCCAGAGTTATTTTCAAATATTAAAATTTCTACTCAGCTGGGAATTAACGCTGCACCATGGAATTGTGTTTACAATAATAACTTTACCATTCACACTAATAACAATGGAGTCTTGATTGAAAAAGATCCCCTTATCGCCTACCACTTTGCTTGTTTTTCCATTTATAATCCTGATGAATATGATTTATGGTCACTTGACAGCATTAAATTGAGCCGCGCTCACAAGAAATACATGTACGAACCATATATTGAAAAAATAAGAGAAGTCATTCAAGTTATGAAAGATAAGGATATAAATATGGACAGCTTCTATTCGGCAAACGACAGTAGCCATGCAAGGACCTACTATAAATATACCAATTTTCGTAAACGAATGGATGAGACAGATCATTTTTATTGTTTTGCCACCATCATTAGCAAGGAATACTTACTAAAAGGACTAGCACTCTATCAATCATTAACACAGCATGCGGATGCCTTTCATTTATGGATTTGCAGTATGGATAACGAGAGCTATAATACGTTAGTTAACCTTGGTCTCGAACATGCTACCATCCTTCCAGTAGAGGCAGTAGGAGATAACGTCATCTCCTCCATTAATCACGACCGGAGTCTGAAAGAATCCTGCTGGTCCATGAAAGCTCCATTCATTCATCATGTACTTGAGCAATATAAAGAAATCGATCATCTTGTTTATTGTGATGCGGATATGTATTTCTTTTCAAATCCTAAGCCTATCTTTGATGAGTGGGCTAAGTATTCAATTTTTCTTAGTACCCAGCGAAGTACTAAACCTGTAGAGAAAATTCATGGAATCTATCAAGCTGGACTTATTGGATTTAAACAAGAAAAGAACAGTTTGAAAATCCTTAATTGGTGGAGAGAGAAATGCCTTGAATGGTGCTATGATTCTCCACATGATGAAGAGCGCTGGGGTGATCAAAAATACCTGAATCGCATACCAAATTTGTTCTCTAATATCAAAGTTATTAAACATGAAGGGATTGATGCAGCTCCATGGAACATGGTCATGAAAGAAGAACAAAAGGTCTCTCTTCATGAGGGAAGCGTTCTAGTAAATAACCATGAATTAGTCTGCTTTCACTTCGGTAGTTTGCTAATGGTTCAAAAAAATAAATTTGACTTGTGGAAATTAGAAAAACTTCCATTTTCAAAGTCTATCCTCTTAAACATTTATTACCCTTATTTACTCACTTTACGGCAGCTATATACCGACCTGCAAAGCAAGGGGATTACGAAACAAACTAACCTCCTTACAACCATTCCATCTACCTACACACCCCTTAACCCAATCATGCTTGAACACTTGGAAAAGGCCTATAAACTATACCAGTCAGATTCACTTGCCTAACGAACTGCAACATAAATTAAAAACGAAAAGCCACTTTCTCGTACTATAGAAAGTGGCTTTTCGTTCCCCCGTCCTTGACTTTCACAGATAAAGGTCCATTATAGTCGTAGGATGAATTTTTTCCAAATATACTTAAAGATTAATTGAACCTTTAATCTTTTATAATACTTCGTATGGCATTTTAATAACCAGCCGTGCGCCTGATCGAATCGATTCGCATCTAACAGTCTATTAATAAAATCCAATTCAAGCTTTTGTAGATACTTTTCTAATAATTTTCGATTATTTGAGGTTTGGTTGGGCCAGGCATTCTTGATTGTTTCGATAACAGGGTATGGCTGTAGGATCGAGAGATCAGCGCAGACACTATTTTCCTGTCCTCGATAATAAATGGCCTCAATCGAATTATTATAAACCACGTCAAATCGTTGAGCAATCCGGAACCACATATCTTGATCTTCACCCAAATGATTTCCTTCGGCAAACCCACCCACTTCCAAGAAAGTGCTCTTCGGGATGGCAATCGCCGATGAGATAATTGGCAACTCGCCTAGAACAGTTTCATAGTAATTTGAAAGGACACCACTCCAGGGAAACCTTGGAATTGCCTTGAACTTTGGGAATACTTTTTTCCCAGAAGGCAGGACTACTGCGTAACTGGTTGCATACGCACCATTTCCTGGATATGTTCGATAAAGATCGATAATCGTTTCTAGAAAAGTGGGCATCCATTCATCATCTGCATCCAGAAATGCAATGAGATCTGACTTCGACGCCATCACACCTCTATTTCTTGCACAAGAAGCCCCTAGATGTTCTTGGGTCATTATCCGAATCCGTTTATCACCATAAACCGTAAGAAACTCCAAACTCCTATCTGTCGAGCCATCATCCACAATAATTAGTTCGAAATTTTGAAAGGTTTGTGCTAATACTGAGTTTACCGCTCTTGTAATAAATTTTTCTTTATTATATAAGGGGATGACTATGGATACATCGTACATAAAACCCCCTCCCAGTTTTTCATTGCTAATTTTTGCGAATCGCTTAGAGAAAGCGTTGGTTTTGTGTAGTTCCCTGATAAGATATCTAAGATACACATTTGAAGTTGATCCTTTTGAAAATGTTGTGAATCAATGGTAAAGGATGAGGATGCCCCTATTTGTTCTGCCCAGCCGATGCATTTAGGGTGATACGAAAAGATAATGGTAGGTGTATTGGTTAAAAAGCCAAATACGGCACTATGCAAACGCATCCCAACAAGAGCTTTTAAATTCGCTATCCTCTTTAATACTGCAATCGGGTCATGATTATATTTGATATGCTTAATCGGAATAGTAGTATTGAGTTTACGAATGACTTCCTGGTGAATGGTAAAATCGCCAAATAGTTCATGTCCATTAAAGTCGATAAACACGAGTTCGTCTATATCATTAGGAGAAAGGGTATTCAATACATCTATCACCTTCTGAACTCTCTTGCTTTCTATTTCCTGATCTCCACCAATATATCTTTCATAATGACATAATGAAATCCCAAGCCCTTTCCTCTCTCCTTCCACCCCTGTAAAACTATCACACGTTTTAAGTAGTAATGGGGCTAAATCAAAGGTTCTTTCAGCTCTAACATGTGGTGCAATCTTATTGATTATTTGTACACTTTCTTCATCTCTGCAGCCAATATAAGAAAATTTCTCAACCAATCTTCTACAAGTATTTTCTGCTGCCGTATCCCTGAATGGTCCAAAGGACACTCCAATGGCTGCAGCCCCTTTCCCTTTATTTAAATCAATGAGGTCACAGTCTCTTGCCATTTTATCTGTCGAATGAAAAACAGATCCTCCCCCATAGATAATACAATCAGCAGCCATGCAATGATGATAAAGACTGTGTAAGTTCTCATTTTTTATCGACTCTTTTTCAACAAATAGAGGAGTAACTGGGCATTGTTTATCTAACAATGGCAAATGTATAGCCGTTGCCTGCAATGTATTTGCTCTTACTATATTTCGACATCCCCATGCTGTGGATGCTAAAAGAGCATCATCCCCTGTATTTCTTTCACCATAATAGCCTGAAATGACAATATTATTCAATTTCATCACCTTATTCATCATTTGAAATAGTTTACGATAAAAAGGAAAGAATGGTTCTTTATCTGCGATAAATAGGGTAATATCCACGTTTCCCATTTTAATAAACCGAATAGAATATAGGGATAAGGCTTGTCTGATCCTATTACACCCTATGAAAGGAGATTAGATCAAGATGCTCTTTAGAAGGGTCCGATTACTATTTATTACGAAGAATTGGATGAATGGAATTGAACGTAATACCTATTACTTGACGGAAGCGCTAAAAAAAAGGATGGTCGTAGAAGTTTGGGAGGAACCAGGTGATATTAACGATATTCTTGCAACTATTCATTTCAAACCTGACTTTATCTTATTAAATGATATAAGGCCAACAAGGTGTCCAGAAATAACAGGATTGAAGGATTGTCCTATTCCATTTGGAATTATCATGCATGATTTACATTATCAAATGGAAGCTCGCAAACAATTTGTTGAACAAAACAATGTCCAGTACATTTTTACCCATTATCGAGATGCATTCCTATCCGGTTACCCGGAATATAAGGATCGAATGATTTGGCTTCCTCATTTTGTAAATATCGACGTATTTAAGGACTACCAATTACCAAAAACTTTAGACTTTTTAATGATGGGAGTTGTGCTGGAATCCGTATACCCTTTAAGGGATCGAATCCTACAACAATTGAGGGAGGATCCTCATTTTACTTATCATCCACACCCGGGTTACCTACATGAAAGTTATGATGAAAATCAATTTTTGGTAGGGACAAGGTATGCAAAGGAGATAAACCAATCAAAAATTTTTTTCACATGTGATTCAATCTATCACTATCCCCTTATGAAATATTATGAAGTATTGGCTTGCAACACCTTACTACTCGCGCCTTCCTCTGCCGAACTTTTCGATTTAGGATTCGTACCTGGTGTTCATTATATTGACATCAACGAAGAAAATTTTATAGAGAAAGCATTCTATTATCTACAAAACTATCAAACTAAGGGAAAAGCGATCGCAAAAAACGGATATAAAATGGTAAGGAAAAAACATTCAGTAACGGTAAGGGCAAAGCAACTAGAAAAACAATTTAAAAAAATTATTGCAAAACAAAAGGAGGAAAAAAGGAAATGAGACTGTTGTATCTCGGATACCTGGGATTCAATAATATTGGCGATGAAGTATGCTATGAAGCATTTTTACAAGCTATGAACGAATGGTCACCTAAACCGCATACTATTTCTACTTTTCCCCTATCATCCGGTAAATCCCTAAAGGACTTTTACAATGAGAGCCCTTTTGATGCCGTTATTTTGGGTGGCGGTTCATTACTCCAAGGAAATCTGTTCTTAACTCTTGCTGAAGAAGCGATTCAAATGCGGATACCGCTTTATTGTTATGGGACAGGCATTGACTATTTAAGTGAGGAGGCTATTGCCTCTTATAGCGATCAAAATAAATATACTCCACATTCATTCTTTAACAACAGGGAAATTGATCAAGATCGGATTAAACATGTGATTGAAAAGGCAACATACTCCGGTCTAAGAGGCCCCATAACAAACTGGTTTATTAATGGACTTGCTCCAGATACCGTCCATTATTCCATTATTGGAGACCCAGGATTAATTTTTAATCCACCCGTTGACCACTATATTAGGGACAATTATTTTCTCGATTTAAACAGAAAAATGGTCGCAGTTAATTGGGGCACCACTTACAATCGTTTATTTGGCTCCGATGAGTCAGCATTAAAGTTGCAGCTTATTGAAAGCTGTAACTATCTTATTTCAAAAGGGTACCACATCGTTATTTTCCCTATGTGGGATAAGGATTTAATCTATTGTAAAGAGTTGTATGAAAGCATCAATAACCGGAAAGAAGTAACCCTAATCAATGAGATTTGCACAGCCACACAAATTTTCCATTTCCTGGCGGGTTGTCATTTCTCTATTAACCTTAAACTCCACGCCAATATATTATCCGCTGCAAGTCTTACACCCTTTATCCAATTAGCGTATCGTTCTAAAGGATTTGACTTCGCCGCTTCCATTAACCAACTGGACAATACGGTGAGCACTAGTATCCCATCGCTTGTGAATTATATCAAAATGAAAGAAGAAACGATTCATACCCAACAAGCAATCACTATTTTAAAAGAGGAAAAAATGAACGTGCAAAAGGAACATCAATCGTTTATTATGCGTTTTTTCTAAACACAAGAAGGCCTCCATTCTTATTAATAAAAATGGAGGTCTATTTTCTGCCGTGTACACTATCAATCTGCGTATAGAAATTCAATCTTACAGAATATAACGTTGTTGCACTAAAAACTAAATTAACACCTTACATATTTACGTTTGAAACCGAGTCTCCCTCTATCTATCTCCTTTTGAATATTTTCGGAAGCAAGCAGGATGCTGCTTTTTTTCTTATCACGCTTGATTTCCACTGGGCCTACTGCCTTTGCGGTTGCAACCGCCTGATCATGGAGTGGTACAAAGGAAACCGCGACCGTGTAGATAAAATTATTCATGGCAGATTTTGTTCGATCAGGGGAATCCTGAATCGTCTTTTCCACCAAATCGAGCATACTGGCCAACTTGGTTGCGCTAAATTCACTGTCCGGGCGATTACCTAAAAGCCAGCAGTAACAACTCCAGCCTGCCGACATTCTAAGTTCTTCACCACTTGCTATCCATTTATCGGCAACCTCTTGGGCAATATCGGTTTCTGCCAAAGTTACCGCAACCACATTATCGGACAGCATATAAAAATACGCCGCATCTATCCACCGGTCAAAATCCGCCTCCGTCATTGCCATTGGGTCCGCAATAATGCCGGCAAAATACATAGCATCGTAATTGCCTGTGGCGTAAAGCTGCTCGGCCAAAGGCTGGTTTTTCTTGATTTTCTTTGCGATCGGCTTCATTGCGCCTGTAGCCACCCCAAAAAGCGGCTCATGTGCGCCATTACTTATGTACATCTTTTTCATTCGTTCCTTGCCGAGCGCTTCCAGTTCCTGCATAACCATTTCGAAATCCATTGTTTTGCACTTCCTTCCTATTATCCTTATAAGGACTTGATTTCATTTATTTTAACATACTATCTCTTCCCCTTTGTTCCTAAATTTTCCTACAAATATTGTACTGGTAGAATTCTTTGTAAATCCAACTAGGCACTACGGTCCATTTTCATTTATAATGTCTATATTCTCTTACCAAACTGGTAAAGACCATTCCTTAGATTCAGGAGGTGATGAGTCTTGGGAAATCAATATAGATTACCAGGGACTTCAGCCTCTCATGCAAAGCCACGTATTGGAAAGGCGATACTTTGCATGGGGCGGACATTTATCTTTTAAAAATCGCCCAGTATGCTTTTATTTTATTTCTACTATGCGGCTTTGCACCTTATTGATCAAAAAAATAAGGGGCTGGCAAACAATGAAATATGTAAACGCAAGCAACATTTTACCTGATAAGCTACTAGCAGAAATTCAAAAATATGTTCAAGGGGAAACCCTTTATATCCCTAAACCGGAAAAAACCTATCGAAAATGGGGAACTGACGCTCTCCCATCCATAAATGGAGGGGGTTCCACCTTTAAATAACCTAGGCTCTTCCAATTCCTAGAATGAATCTAGAAAATAAACTTCACTTTGGCTTAAAAGGCTTCGACAGCCGAAATCGTTCTAATGCAAATAATCGAAACAGGACTATTTACATGGGCTTGGATTCCCTTGCCACTCACAACTTATTGACTGTTTCGGGGTACGTCTGCACCGAGAGATGGAACCTGCCATCTCAACAGGATTAGATTCCAAATGTTGAAATAAACTTTCTTTCCGATTTCATTCTTTCCAACTTCGAAACACACTCATTCAACACTTCGGAGAAATGAATCCAATCCTCTTTGGCCTTTTGGATATCAACTGAATTGGATGGGGTTACATATCTGGCTAAAAAGGCACTGTATAAATCACGTTGGGCTACTACACCGCACTCACATTTATGCCATCTTTTCTTGAGTGACTTCTTCTTGATGATTCCACAGTGACAGGTTTGAGAAAGTTTCGTAGAGTAGGTGGGAAATTCCCGTAGTTTCCCACCTTGCGATTTCACTTTACGTTTTAACATGGTAATAAACATACTTGGCGCCTTTCTGCCAATACTTTTTCCAAACATTTTTTGAAAGGCTTTGTAAGATAATTTTTCCGTTTGAATAAAAGAAGCGCGCTGTAAGATTTGGTTCGTGTCCCGCCCATGAAGCTGCTTCCGCACTTCTTTGATTCTACGTTCTAATTCGCGATGCTCTGAACGAGTCTTTATATATCGATGGGAGTGAATCCATTTCTTTCTTCCCTTTTTAACTACCCCATTATCCTGATAATTACCTGGATTATTGGCTCTTCGCTGCCTATCCATTTTGCGGTTTATTCTTCTTTTTTCTTTATCTAGTAACACCACTTCATCACAAAACTCTTTTAGTTCTGCTTTCGATTCCCCTACCATCGCAATCGTGGAGGGGCCAATGTCTAGTCCAATCTTTTCTTTTCCTAATTCATATTTACGATAGGGATATCCTTCCAAGATTAATTGAACATAAAAACGGTTTTTCCCTTTTACTTCTTTTTTTATAATCCTACAGAATTTCACCTTCTGCTGTAAGGCATGCTCTGTCCATTTATCTTTCGGATCAAATAGACACCTCAATGTAAGTTTTTTCCCAATGAAAACATATCCGTTCGAGTAGGTTAGATACGTCCTATTATTTTTCCCTTCAATTGATACAGACTCACCTTTACGTTTAAACCTCACTTTTTTTGCTTGCTTAAATGCAAATTTCTGAGTGGCTTTAAAGGCGCGGGTAGAGATTTTTTGGCACACGTGCGTTCCCAAATGTTCTGCAATAAATACGGAATCATTTTTCGTTTTCGTTCCAAATGACTGGATGGAGGCATCGGTAAATCTGAATGTCTCATTGAGATATTTAAAATTTGCTCTGCGCTTTTCTATATCTGCTTCAGTCGTTTTTGAAAGTTTAATCGTTTCCTTGTACAATTCCGTGCTTTGAATCTTCTTAAGTCTTTTCAAACATTCGCCAAGGCAGGCGTTGTATAGCTGCCTTGCACAATCAGACAACACCAAAAGCTGCTTCTCTTCCCTTGAATCCGTTTTCAATCGAATCGTCGCGACAAATGAGGGAGTTCTATCTTTTGATGTTGCCATGGGATTACACCCCTTTTTGGTTTTCTATGTATTGCTTCACCACTTCAAGTGTTGTACCGCCAACAGTGGAAACAAAATAGCTGTTGGTCCATAAGGAAGGAATTCTACTTTTCAACCATGGGAATTCACTTCGTAAGTAACGGGAACTTCTTCCCTTCATCATTCTAATAAGTTTATTAATTCCAAACTGTGGGTCGCATTCAACAAGGAGATGTACATGATCAGGCATTATTTCCATTTCAATCACTTCAGAACGAGTCTCCCCTGCCACATCTAAAATAATAGATTTAAGCCTATCATCTACTCCGTCTATTAAGACATTTCTTCTATATTTCGGGCACCAAACCACATGATATTTACATGAATATACTACATTATTATTGCTTTTATATTTTATTAGACTTTTCATATATTTATTATATCATAAATCTCAAACTAATTTCAATATTTTCAGGAACACTTGTTCCATAAAAATTCAATAAACAACCTCACCCCATACATAAATGCAGGGGCTTGCGGTTGTTTGTTTTGGTCATTCAGGGGCAAGAAAGTTTATTGATGAGCGAAATGCCTCCATCAAACATTCATTTTCTGTTGGAAAAGGCATCCACCAGTTAGCAGAAGTGTATTTTCTATCCATTGAAACCATCAAAAAAATTGTGTACTCGCGAGAAAAAAGAAAATGATTTTAAATAAGGATAATATCTGTTCATTCTGCAATCGTTTTGGAAAAGTAGCTTTTATTTCAACGATCACCAAAGCCAAAAAGTCAAATAATCCCGACTACTATAAAGCAATTGGAAATTATATTTGTCTAGACAGTGCTGAGTGCAATAAAAAAATAACCAATGTTGCCTATTTGACCACCTTTTTAGAGGAATCACTTCAGAAACATGCTTAAAAAAAGAAAAAGAGGCCAGACGCCCTGGAGTGCCTAACCTTTAGCTAGCACTTCGGGTGTCTACCCCACTGACCATATCTACTAGGTTGTGACATCAACTAAATCTTTTCATTTTCTCAAACAAATACTGTACTCCATATAATATATATGCCTTGTAGTGTAAGTATATAAAAAACTGAAAATGATTTAATCCCCATAGCTCAAGTTATGGGGATTAATAGATTAAAGTATGACACCTGAAAAATCACCTTCTAATACTTCTTTTTCATTCTGATTTTTACATAAAAAGGTTGCGTTAATAGCTGTTCTATTATTTTCTTGCCTCTCGTATTTTTCAATCTTTACCGCACAAATGATAGTATCCCCCGTAAACACAGGTCTTAAAAACTCGAAATGCATCGTCCGGGCCAGCACGTTAGCATCCCCACCTACTTTTGTTGGTAGGGTTGCCGTTAATAACCCTTGAATGACAAGCCTACCCTGTTCATCTGGAGTCATATGATGGATCCCTTCATCACCTGAAATCTCTGTGAATAATTCAACATCCCTTACTGTAAAAGTCCGTTCAAACGTAATGATGTCCCCTACCTTTAATGACATATACATCCCCCTAAAAATTATAGTAGACGGTAATCAGAATATTACAAAAACACCACACAAAATACAACTATCCTGCTTCATATAAAAAAGAGACACAATCCCCTAACCGAGTCTGTTCGGTGCTTCCCATCCTTTCAAACCTACTATTTGTTCAATATAACCTGCCCCCAGGTCCCATATTGGAATGATTAATGGTATAATTATCTAAAATTTAATCTTTATACGGTGATAAACATGTTTTATATAGTAATCATGCTTTTTCTTTTTGTCTGCATCATTTTCTTTTTCACTTTTAAAAAAATATATATTAGAACCTCAACCATGGCTGTTGTGATGTCCATCGGGATTTTTATACAGGGGGTTCTTTTAAACTACTTTGGAATCTCATTCTTTCAACACAGTCTTGGAAAGACTCTAAGTATTATCAACCTATCATTATGGTTTGCTTTTATCTTATCATTTTTTATCGCCTATCTGGATGGAAGATTTAAAAACATTCACTATTCCAATCCAATTAACCGTTTTGGAATTGGGACGTGGGTGGCTGGTACATCAATTAGCGGAATTTTATTTTTTAAACAATTTTCAAAATGGGGTTTTATTTCAGAAATTGTTGCCTTTATCAATATTATTTTATGGATGATTTATATTGCGATTAGTTTAAAGACTTTTGTCGAAATGTTTCAAACAAAATCCTATCGGAATGTACATGGAATCCTCCTGCTAACAACAGTTAGCACCCAGTCGATTGTCCTTTTAGTTAACACCGTTTATAAAGGACTTCCATCAAGTGTAAACCTATCATTACTCATCATTGGATTTTGTCTCTATCTGGTTTGTGTTTCCCTTATTATCAATCGATATGTAAACCGTTCTTGGTCCATTGAAGTAGATTGGAACAATACAAACTGTATTTTGCATGGGGCGCTATCTATTTCAGGGATTGCCTGTTTAACCACGGGTATCATACATACCGATTTGATTAGATTTATTTGGAGAGCAGCCTTTATACTTTTTTTACTTGTGGAGTCCATTGAAGTGTATCGGCTAATTAGACGAATTAACCGCTACGGGTTTAAAAATGGAATCTTCATTTATGATGTAACCCAATGGAGCCGTGTGTTTACCTTTGCCATGTTTTATACATTTACTGCCCTATTCCACAACCACTTATTTATCGGATCATTTGTGATCGATACAATCTTAAAAGAGGGCGTGTGGTTCATCATCCTTCTTCTTATCATTGAACTGACGCTGGGTTTACGCTTTATTATTGAATCTACTAAAAACACATCTAAACAAATTGCTCGAGAAAACGATGTAACCTCCACTTTATAATGCGCACCCTTTCGACATGAATTTGTAGATTAATGTTGATAAGTTTTTTACCATGGATGCAGGAAAAAGACATCGCTATAAAAAAATAATAAAGAAGACGTTAATAATGGTCTTGGGAAAAAGTTGAAAGGTGGTCGTTGTCCTTGAACATGGAATTAACCCTACAACAAATCGTCGAAGGTATACCGAAGTCATTATTAAATGCATCTGATAAGGATTTAGAAGGATTCCAAAGAATCATCGATGAGACAATCAAATTAAGAGAAGCACACCGCAATTTACAACAATTGGTCAAAAGCTTCTCGACATCAGGAATACAGCGTTCATAACTATCAAAAGAACAAAATAGTGAATGGGAAGGTAATAAAACAGTACAAGCTGGCCCAAATGCTTGTCTGATTGGCAGAGGATTTGGGCTATTGGGGCAGACCCCCAGTGTGCAAAAGCGTTAGCACATTGGGGATCTGCCCCTAGAAGTTTATTCTTTCTCCCTTTACGTTTCGAAATTACCATCGTCCGCAAAATGTAATAAAAAGTCCGATGGTCCACCCCCGTATAAATACAATCGATGCATCGGTCTTGTCATCGCCACGTACAACAATTTGATATCCAAATCGACTTTTGCATACGGTTCTTCCAAGCATACAATCAACACGGCATCAAATTCCAACCCCTTCGATAAATAAGAAGGTAAAATCGCGATATGCCCCTTCTTCATATCTTCCTTTTCCACCACTAATTGAATCGGAAATTGACTACTTTTTAGGATTTCATGGACTCTTTGAGATTCTTTGTCTGTTCGGCCAATGATAGCAATGGAGTGAAGCCCTTCCTCTTTTAATAAGGCAAGATTCCGTTCTAATCGCAACCGAACTTGTTCTAGATTCGTAGGATCGATGGGTATAAACAACGGTTTTTGACCATGGCGAATGACCGGCTCTACCTTTGGTAAGTCTTGTTCTAGCAGCTGCAAGATGTCATTAGCCAAATTCATAATTTCAACGGTGGTTCGATAGCTTTTTTGTAAGGTTTGATAATTCGCATTTGGGAAGATATCGGTCAATACCGGAGCCCAACTATTTAAGCCACGATAGGAATGAATTCCTTGTGCTAAGTCACCCACAATGGTAAATAAGTCGGTTTCGAAGCCTTCCTTTAAGGCGGCAAATTGAAAATAGCTGTAATCCTGGGCTTCATCAATAAAGATACTCCGCATTTTATACTTTTCCTCAATCCCTTCCAATTTTGCCTTCATATAAAATAATGGGGCTAAATCCTCCAGTTCGTATGCCCCTCTGGCAAAGATCTTCTGACAAAACGAACTTAAGAGTGTACATTGTTGATCCGTAAGGGTAGTGGAATGCTTTTTGATCAATTCCGGTGAAGACATCAATTCCTTATATAGGGTAAAAATATCTTTCATGACCAGCGGTTCCATATATTTTTTTACTGCTGTCTTTGCCTCCTGCTCCACCTGCTTCAATCTTTCTTCTTTCCTGTCCATCAGCATGGTCACTTTTTGCTTTCTTCTTTCCGAATCGAGCCTCTTGCTGTATAAGACCTGGTCTAGGGCATCATCGTATTTTTTATTCAATTTCGCAAGCATAATGGATTTCTTCTTTTTCAAATCATCTTCTAATAAGGATTTTAGTTTACTGATCCTTTTATAGATTGGTAAGTATGTATATTCTCTTAAAAATAGCTTTTTAAGCTTTTGGCCTTTCAATAGAATGGATTTCTCTACTCTAAAATCCTCTATAGGTGCAAGATTTCCTTCTATTTCCTTTAGATAATTATCCATTACTGCCTTAAATTCGAGTGATCCCTTAAAACTGGAAACCCATTGGAGCGATTTCGATGTTCCTTTACTTTCAAGGAGTTTGATAAGTTTCGTATTGGGAGAAAATAGTTTTATCTTCTTCCCCAAGCAACTTTTCATAAAATCGATAAAGGTGGTTTGATTTATTTTGTTTACTCCTAATTCCGGTAATACGGCAGATATATAATCAATAAACAGCCGGTTAGGAGCGAGAATCATTAATTTTTCTGGAGGGAATCTAATCCCGAAGGAATAGAGAAAGTAGGATATTCTATGGAGTGCGATGGTTGTTTTCCCGCTTCCGGCGGCCCCTTGAACGATAATGGGGTGCTTCAATGATGCCCGGATCACTTCATTTTGCTCATTTTGAATAGTGGCAACGATTTCTGTCAATCGATTGTCTGCTTTACCTGACAGTGATTTCTGCAAAAGTTCATCATGTGTTGTCAAATCGATATCCCTGATATCCTTTAATAATCCATCGACGATTTCATACTGCCTCTTTAATGCCAGGTAACCGGTTTGTGTCTCCCCATAGGCTTCATATGACACATCTCCCAGCCGGCCATCATAGTAGACATTGGCAATCGGTGACCTCCAATCCACGATAATAGGCTCCTGGGACACACGGTCAAACAAGGATACCTTGCCTATGTACAAAACTTCTTCCTTATTCGTACTATCACTCGTAAAATCAATCCTTGAAAAATAGGGTTTGCCGATCACGCTTTCCAGTCGTTTTAGTTCGCTTTCAGCTAATTCAAGAAATCTTGCATTCGCTAGAAGGTCCGTATAGCTCGTACTACTATCCTGAGGGTCCAAATCAGCCAACGCTTGTTTCACATTTTCAAGGAAAAATTCTTTATTTCCCTTAGAAATCTCTAACACAGTTCGAATGTATTCCTTAGTAAACTCTAAGCGCTCCACTTCTGTTTGATAGT
Organism: Neobacillus sp. OS1-2; assembly: GCF_030915505.1. Lineage (GTDB taxonomy): Bacteria > Bacillota > Bacilli > Bacillales > Cytobacillaceae > Neobacillus. The sequence continues at coordinate 4,075,760 of NZ_CP133265.1, read as the reverse complement.
CTTTATGGTCACGGATAGACACTTGTTCTTTGGCACTCATCTTTTTTACATGTCACCTCTCTTTGTCATTTTTAATAGTTGGGTATTAAGAGTAAACCAAACCTTTTGTACCAGTCAAGTTTGAATTAGCGAAAAATTGAAAAAAGCTTACCCTGGAGAGTAAGCTTAACTGCCTTTTATTTACACTATCACAGGTTCCAGCTTTTGGTTCATAATAACAATGGTTTTTATTTTAGTTAAATTCTCTTGCCATTCTTTCAAATGCTTCTTTAATAATCGGTCTTGGAGAAGGGATACAAATTCTCTGATAGTTTAATCCTTCCTCGCCAAACATTTTTCCATCCTCTAATAAAACGTTTGCCTTGTTGTAAATACGATCATGTACTTCTTCAGGTGAAAGGCCATATGCACTAAAGTCCATCCACATGACATACGTTCCTTCTGGAATCTTCACCTTCACTTTAGGCATTCTTTCAGCTAGGAAGTTTACGATCCATTCCATTGTGCCGTCAATGTATTCTTTCAATTGCTCTAACCAATCCTCTCCCTCATTGTATACAGCTATTAGCGCAGAGATGGTAAACGGTGAAGCTAAATGAAAGCCCATCACTTCAATGAATCTTTTCCTCAGCTCTGAATTATGGATGATCAAATTGGTACAATGAAGCCCTGCAACATTAAAGGTTTTGTTGATTGCAGTACATGTGACAATATGATCATTATTGTCCGCAGCTTTTGCAATTGGAATAAAGGTTTGATTACGTCTAACTAAATCTCCGTGAATTTCATCAGCAATGAGGAGTACATTATTTTTTTCACAAATTTCGGATAACCTCCGAAGCTCTTCCCTCTGAAGAACTCTTCCAGTTGGGTTATGAGGATTACATAAGATGAACATTTTAGTCTTTTCATCTTTTGCTTTCAATTCAAAATCCTCGAAATCGATTGAATAATACCCCTCTTCATCACATTTCAGAGCATTATTAACGACTTGTCTTCCGTTACCCTCTATGACTGATGTAAAGGGTGGATAAACTGGACGCTGAATCATGATTCCATCACCAGGCTCTGTAAATGCTCGTACTGCCATATTTAAAGCATGGACAGTACCTGGGCTGAAGACGATTTCTTCCTTTTTGATCGCCCAATCATGTCTCTTAGTAAACCAATGTTGAATGGCTTCAAAATCGGCATCCGGAAATATGGAATAACCAAAAATTTTATGATCCACTGTTTTATGCAAAGCATCTATTAATGGCTGTGGTACGGGCAAATCCATATCAGCTGTAAATAATGGTAATGTATCCTCATCATATCTTTCCGTAAAACCCATTTCTTTTAGGAATTTTCCACCGTCCCATTTTAATGAATGCGTTCCCCTGCGGTTGATAATCTCATCAAAATTATATTTCACCTAAAATCCACCTTTCCTATTTTACAATGAATTTAATTTACCCATTCCTTGCAAAAAAAGCACATCACCTATTTATTATCGTGGTGTGCGTCAAGATTGTCTATTTGTTATAGGTTAAAATTCTTCATATGTAGCAGGATCTTGATTGTTAATTCTGCCATCTGGACGGGTTAAGTCTGAAATTTTCCTCATTTCTGCATCATCTAAGGAGAAGTCGAAAATAGAAATATTCTCAAGTTGTCGTGCAGGTGAAGCAGATTTCGGAATCGAAATAGCCCCCAGTTGATAATGCCAACGTAAAATGACTTGTGAAATGGTCTTGTTGTGCTGTATGGCAATTGTTTGAAACGGGTCAATATTTATGTCCTTCAATCCTCGGGTAAATGGGCTCCACGATTCTGTTGCTATTGAATTCTCTTCATGCCATTTTCGTTGTTCCGCTTGGTTGAAAAATGGATGTAATTCGATTTGATTGATACTTGGTTTAACACCTGTTTCCTTTTCTAACCGCTCCAAATGTTCAGGCAGGAAATTACAAACACCAATCGAACGAATAAGCCCTTGTTTTTTAGCATCAATTAATGCTTGCCATGCTTCCACATATTGCTCCTGTTTTGGGTTCGGCCAATGAATCAAGTATAAATCATAGTAATCAAGATTGGCGCGATATAACGATTCTTGGATGGTCGTAACCGCTTTGTCATACTCATGATAGCGACCAGGTAATTTAGATGTAATTCTTAATTCTTCTCTTAGAACAGAACTCCGTCTAACGGCTTCCCCTACCGTTCCTTCATTTTCATAATTATAAGCAGAATCGATGAGTCGATAGCCGATATCAATGGCACTTAGGATGGAATTGACTCCATTATTCCCCTTCAGTTTATAGCTGCCCAAACCGATTACCGGTATACTCATCCCATCATTTAGGATTATTTCAGGAATTAAATTACCCATACAAATCACTCCTCTCAGTAATATCAAAAGATTAGCATAATTTTGAATTAATTTCATTGATGGTGATTTTTGTGAAGCTTTTTCTCGAAGCAAACATTGGTAAACCATTTATTATTTTACTTTTTTTAGCATCTGTAATATGATATAAAAGTGATATCACTTTTATATCACTTTTTAATATAAAGGGGGAAAAGCAATGAGTGAGAAGTCGATTTTTAAAATGAACGGTTTTGCAGCATTGATCATTGCGCTTTTGTGTATTGG